>JAMCQK010000127.1 GCA_023382135.1 Deinococcus sp. | reverse complement strand
GAATTTTCCCTTTTCGGTTGTCGCCTGCATGATGCCGTGATCGTCGGTCCCGAAAATCAGCGGAACACCGTACTGCCGCGAGAGCACCAGGTCTTCCGCGCCGTAAACCGGCGCTTCGTGGGCGATGCCGGAACCGTCTTCGGTGCTTACAAAGTCCGCCAGTGCAACAAAGTGCATCTTGCCCCGGACCCCCAGCTCGGGCGCCACTTCCGGAAAGGGAGGCTGGTACTCCCAGTACTCCAATAGCGAGCCTTTGAGTTTAGCTCGCACTTCCAGGGCGGGACTTTCGGGATGTAGCGATGCCACTCTTTCCATTGCTTCAGCGGCAACCACAAGCGGACCCATCGGTGAGTTGGCGACCACATACTCCAGCGCTGGATTGACAGCGGCCATAGTGTTCGAGGGCAGGGTCCAAGGAGTAGTGGTCCAGACCAGCAGCGCAAGGTTTGCCAGGGACTCAATTTTGACGCCCTGCTTTTCGAGTTCCAATCTCACAGCATCCGGCGTGGATTCTAGCTTCAGCGGGAAGCGCACGTAAACGCTGGGGTCGTCCACCTCTTTGTAGCCATCGGCAATTTCGTTTGCTGAGAGCGTGGTCGAGATCCTGGGTGAGAGCGGCACCACTTTGTAGTCCTGCGTGATCAGGCCTTTGTCCCAAAGTCTTTTTAAAAGGTTCCATACCGACTCTATGTACTCGTTGTGGTAGGTAACGTAGGCATCCTCGAGGTTTACCCAGTACCCCATCCGCTCGGTAAAAAACTTCCAGTCTTGTATGTTCTCGAATACCGAATCGCGGCAAAGCCGGTTAAACTCCTCCAGTTCCGCCCTTGATTTATCGTGCGAGCGTCCCAATAGCCCCAGCTTTTTTTCCACGCTAATCTCAACTGGCAGCCCGTGGGTATCCCAGCCACCCTTTCTAGTGATGTGAAACCCGCGCATGCTCTTGTAACGGGGGAACAAATCTTTAAACGCCCGCGCCAGAACGTGATGCATGGCGGGTTGTCCGTTGGCTGTGGGTGGCCCCTCGTAGAACACAAACTCGGGTCCCTCGCGCAGGGAAGACTGCTCAAAAATCTGCTTGTCTTTCCAGAACGCCAGGATTTCTTCCTCTAACTTGGGAAATTTGTCTTGGCCAACCTCTTTGAACATGCCGCCTCCTTAAAAGCAAATGTCCGCACCCACTTTTGGCGCGGACGAGAGGCTCGCTCCCGTGGTACCACCGCGGTTCCCAGGTCTGCCGAATACCAAGCGCAAAGACCAAACTTTTGGCGTCGAGCGAAAGTTACCGCAACCTGGGCGCTCATTTCCGCTATTTCGGGCGGACCCGGCAGGTTCTACTCGGGCGGCTGAGGTTAGGCGTCAAAAGCAGAATGAAAGACGTTCGGGCTTCGGACGCTAGACCTCTGACCTTCCTTTCTTCCCACGGCTCCAGGGTGATAGCCCCTTCTTAGCCTTGGCTGCTTGGTTTACGAATCTTGAAGATCCTGGCCAAGCAACTGGATATATGCTACCAACTCAGCGTCTGTCGAGTCAATTCAGGCTTGCTTTTGTTTGGCTGCTAGGGGTAGACTTTACCTTGCCGGGCACAGTCAGGCCAATTAGTTCAGCTGCTTGACTTTGCTGGCAGGGAACTATAAACATGGAATTATATCTAGATACCGCTGAAGTAAGCGAAATTAAAGAAATCGCCGAATGGGGTGTACTGTCCGGGGTTACCACCAATCCAAGCCTTATCGCCAAGTCTGGGAGGCCCTTGGCGCCAACTATTCTGGAGATTTGCCAGATAGTTAACGGTCCGGTATCCGCAGAGGTGACTGTAACCAGCGCCCCGGAAATGATTACCGAGGGCCGAAAACTTGCCGCTATTCACCCTAACGTGGTGGTAAAGCTTCCCACCAACGCCGAAGGCCTCAAGGCTTGCAAGGCTCTTTCCAGCGAGGGCCTGCGGGTCAACATGACCCTGGTCTTCTCGTCCAATCAGGCGCTGCTGGCTGCCAGGGCTGGTGCCGCTTATGTAAGCCCCTTTGTGGGGAGGATTGACGACATCTCCTGGGACGGCATGGGCTTGGTTGGTGAGATTGCCGAGATCTTTGTTGTGCACGATATTGGTACCCGGTTGCTTGCGGCCTCTGTGCGCCATCCACGCCACGTTACCGACGCCGCGCTTGCTGGGGCAGACATTGCCACCATGCCTTACAAAGTCTTCAAGCAGCTTCTGGAACACCCGCTCACCGAGATCGGCCTGATGCGCTTTCTGGAAGACTGGGCCAAGGTGAAGCCATCATGAAGCGAAAAGCCGCCGAAGAAGCCCCACTAAGCTACCAAGACCTGGCTGGGAAAATCCTGCCGGAGCTCCATCTAATCGCGGCCCGGGCGGGGATCGAGGACTATAAAAAACTCCGAAAAGACGATCTGGTCATGGCCCTTATGGAGCAAGAAGCCTCTGATGAAGGCCTTAAGCTTTCCAAGGGCTACCTAGAAATTGGCCCCGACGGGTACGGCTTCTTGCAGGAAAACCTGTACGCCATGGACTCTAGAAGCGTGATTGTATCCGCTGGGCTCATCAAGCAATACCAGCTGCGAACCGGAGATTTCATCGTGGGCAAAGCGCGCCCCCCGCGTGAAAATGAACGCTTTGGTACCTTGGTAAGGGTTGAGGTTGTTAACAATCTGAGCCCGGAAGAGGCGCAAAAACGTCCTAAGTTTGACGAGCTCATTCCTCAGTTTCCGGACAAACATATTATCCTCGAGACCGCAGCTTCCGAACTTTCAACCAGGGTAATAGACCTCCTTGCGCCGATAGGCAGGGGCCAGCGCGGTCTGATTGTCGCCCCCCCTAAAGCGGGCAAGACTACCCTACTCAAGAAAATTGCCAATGCCGTCCTCAAAAACGAACAAGAGATTAAGGTAATCGTCCTGCTGGTGGACGAAAGGCCCGAAGAAGTCACCGACTTTAGAGAGTCGGTGGACGGCGCCGAGGTGATAGCGAGCACCTTCGACGAACCACCCCAGAACCATATCCGCGTGGCCGAGTTCGTTCACGAACGTTCACGAAGGATAGTGGAGGAGGGCGGGCACGTTCTCATCCTGTTGGACTCCATTACCCGCCTTGCGCGAGCCAACAACCTGGTTACCCCAGCTACCGGGCGGACCCTCTCTGGCGGCCTCGACTCGGCGGCGCTGCACTTTCCCAAGCGCTTTCTTGGCGCCGCCCGCAATATCCGGGGCGGAGGCAGCCTCACCATTTTGGCTACGGCCTTAGTTGAAACCGGAAGCCGGATGGACGACGTTATTTTTGAGGAGTTTAAGGGGACGGGCAACATGGAGCTTCATCTTTCCCGCAGGCTAGAGGAACGCAGGATATTCCCGGCTATCGACATCATGAAGTCAGGGACTCGTAGGGAAGAACTTCTTTTAGGTGAGGACGTGATCCAGAAAATGTGGCTCCTGCGCAAGGTTTTAGCGGATATGGACCCAGCCGAGGCCATGGAGATGCTGCTATCCCGGCTTTCCCGTTCCAGTTCCAATAAAGAATTCTTGGCAACATTAGCCGGAAAGTAAGCCAGGTCATGTATACTTACTTAGGGTTGTCTAGCGTCTCTTTTCAGGAGGATTACCTTTGGCATCCCAAGAGTGGTTGAAACTAGGCTCTGTTTTTGCGTTTGTCCCTCTGGTTTCCTCGCTAGTGGAGCTGCCAATAACTTCTGCAGGTACCGAGGTGGTCCTCGAGGCCCCTGCTCAGAAGGGCTGGGTGTTGTATACAGTCCGTCCAGGCGATGTTCTGGGACAGATAGCCCAGAGGTTCCGGGTGGACCCACGCGCAATCATGTGGTCCAGCGGCCTGAAAAGTGATCTTCTTCGCCCAGGGATGCAGCTTAAGATCCCTCTCAGTGGCGAACTCCAAGCCCAGGTTCGGCTCCCCCCTGGGGTCAAAGAGTACAGGGTTATGAACGGCGCCACCCTGGAAAGAGTGGCGGCCAAGTTTGGCGTCAGCCTTCTGGATATGGTCTCCGCTAACCCCGGCATCTCCAGCCTGGATCACCTTGCAGAGGGCAGCACTTTATACGTTACTGCTGGCCAAAAAGGTTTGTTGCTGGAGGTTCAGAAAGGCCAGACACTGATGGATCTGGCAGAGAAATTTGGCGTTTCAGTGCCACGGCTTGCCAAAGCCAACGCTCTTAGGAGCCCGCTGGACCTAAAACCCGGCGACATGGTTTTGATCCCGGGGGTCATGGCGCGTACGACCCTCGACAGGCTGGTGGAGAAACGGCGCCAAGAACTTATTGCCAAAGCACTAGAGGAAAAGCGCCTTGCTGAAGAGCGGCGCCAGAAGCAGCTTGCCGCCCTGAGGCGAAAACAGGAAGAGGCTAGGCGGACTGCCCAGGCACAAAGCTCTCTTCGGAAGCTGGACGCCAGCCGGACTGCCACCGCTACCCGCCTGCGCCAGGTAGGTTACTCGGACGACGGTTTCCGTTGGCCAGTGGGCAACTTCACCATCACAACCTATTTCGGCGGCAGGGGGGTGTACCAGCGTTACCATACCGGGCTCGACCTTGCTGCGCCTTATGGCACTCCCATTTATGCGGCAAAGTCTGGCCAAGTAGAGGTTGCCGGCTGGAGCCGCTACGGTTACGGGAACCACATCATCATTGACAACGGCGGCGGAGTTGAGACCCTGTACGGCCACCTTTCGCGCTTTGCTGTCAGGTCCGGACAGTGGGTGGAGCGCGGCCAGCTTATTGGCTACATAGGCTCTACCGGCTGGTCCACAGGACCGCACCTGCACCTGGAGATCCGGGTTGGCGGGGTGGCCCGAAACCCGCTTGCATATCTGCCGTAGTCAAGCGAAAGTCTCATGCTAGAGTCCCGGTGATGCCCGGATTCTTTGTTGTATAAGGCCAGGCTCAATTGTTCGCACCAGACCTTTCGCCCACTGGGGTTTGGCGATAAGCTAGTGTCTGGAGGAAGCGATGGAGAAAGGCACCCTGAGGGTCAAGATGGGCTTTGCGGAAATGTTCAAGGGCGGGGTCATTATGGACGTGACCAACGCTGAGCAGGCAAGAATCGCCGAGGAAGCGGGTGCCTGCGCGGTGATGGCGCTCGAGCGTGTGCCCGCTGATATCCGCGTACAGGGCGGAGTTGCCCGGATGTCGGACCCAAAGGTTATCAAGGAAATTATCAAAACGGTTTCGATTCCCGTCATGGCCAAGGCTCGTATTGGGCATTTTGTGGAGGCTCAAGTCCTCGAGGCCTTAGGCGTTGACTTCATTGACGAGTCCGAGGTGCTCACCCCCGCCGACGAGGAACATCATATTGACAAACACGCCTTCAAGGTGCCTTTCGTGTGCGGAGCGCGCGAGCTTGGAGAAGCGCTGCGGCGTATTGGGGAAGGCGCCTCCATGATCCGCACCAAGGGTGAGGCTGGCACCGGCAACGTGGTGGAAGCGGTGCGCCATGCCCGGGCTGTGCTCAGGGGCATCCGCAAGATTCAAAGCCTGCGCGAAGACGAGCTGATGACCGAGGCCAAGGAACTAAAAGCCCCCTATGAGTTGGTGCGTTACATTCACCAGAATGGCAAGCTGCCGGTGGTGAACTTTGCCGCCGGTGGCGTGGCCACACCCGCCGACGCCGCGCTGATGATGCATCTTGGTCTGGACGGCGTTTTTGTGGGCTCGGGCATCTTCAAGTCCGGCGACCCCAAGAAGCGGGCTAAGGCTATTGTTCGCGCGGTCACACATTACAACGATCCAGAGATTCTGGCAGAAGTATCGGAAGACCTGGGCGAGCCGATGGTGGGCATCAACCTGGATTTCCTACCCGAGGAAGAGAAGCTGGCTAAACGCGGCTGGTAATCATACTGGCGGCTTCGCCTCCAGGCCCTCTCCGCTTATAGGGAGAGGGCTTTGTTTAGCTATTGACGTTCTGCGTCCGGCGTTCGACGATGTGGGGCGTGAAGATTGGCGTTCTCGCTTTACAAGGGGACTTCCGTGAGCACAAGCTGATGCTGCAGGGCCTGGGAGTTGAGGTTGTTGAGGTTCGTAAGCCCCAACATCTTAGGGAAGTTGCGGGTTTGATTGTTCCTGGCGGTGAATCTACCACCATTGGCAAGCTGGCCAAGGAGTATGATCTTGACAAAGCGGTGAGGCGCCGGGTGGAAGAAGGTAGCCTGGCGGTTTGGGGCACTTGTGCTGGCGCTATCTGGCTGGCAAAGGAGATTATCGGCTACCCCGATCAGCTAAAGGCAGGGATTCTGGATATCTCCATCCACCGCAACGCCTTCGGCAGACAGGTGGAGAGTTTTGAGGAGGACCTGGAGGTCAAAGGCCTGGACCGGCCGTTTCACGCGGTATTTATTCGCGCGCCCGTGATTCAAAAAACCGGACCGGGGTTGGAAGTGCTCGCCAAGAAAGGCGGCCAGGTGGTTTTCGTTCGGCAAGGGAAAATTTTGGCCTCGAGTTTTCATCCGGAGCTAACCGGAGACCCGCGCCTGCACAGCATGTTTCTTGGCCTTTGCGACTAAATAACCACAACCTTAAATTGTTGTTCCAGAAGATATGCAGCCAAGGCTTTTGTCAGAGGGGCAATGGGGCGGGAGATAGCTACGGCCGCATACGCGTGTACATCCGCGGGAAGGGAACGGCTTCCCGCACGTGCTGGAGGCCGCAGATCCAGGCTACGGTGCGCTCGAGGCCGATCCCAAACCCCGCGTGGGGTACGGTCCCGAAGTTCCTGAGATCCAGGTACCAGTCGAAAACTTCTTCCGGCAGGTTGTGCTCGCGGATTTTCTGTATCAGAAGCTCGGGGTCGTGAATGCGCTGTGAGCCGCCGATAATTTCCCCGTAGCCTTCGGGAGCCAGCATGTCGTTGTTCTTAACCAGCCGCGGGTCTTTTTCATCGGGCTGCATGTAAAAGGCCTTGATCCTGGCCGGATACTTCTCCAAAATTACCGGCCGGTCGTAGCGGCTGGAAATAGCCGCTTCATGGGGGGCGCCGAAGTCTTCACCCCAGGGGAGGGCCTCGAGGCCGCTGTTCTCGCTAGCCAGTTCCGCTACCATCTCAACTGCCCGGCTGTAGTGGATTCTTGGAAATCTGCCCTCTGCTGTTGGTTCCAGCTTGGTCACGTCACGCTCGAGAACTGCAAGTTCCTCTTTGCGCCGCTCAAGCACCCTCCCCACTAAATACGCCACCAGATCTTCTTGCAGTTGCATGTTTTCCTCGTGGGTCATGAACGCTACTTCCGGCTCAATCATCCAAAACTCCAACAGATGCCTGCGGGTCTTAGACCTTTCGGCACGGAAGGTGGGGCCAAAGGTATACACCTTACCGAAGGCCAAGGCTCCGGCCTCGGCATAGAGTTGTCCGGACTGCGAAAGATAAGCCTTCTCGCCGTCAAACAAATCCACTTCGAATAAATCAGATGTCCCCTCCACCGCATTGGGAGTAAGGATGGGAGAGTCCATACGGATAAAACCGCGCTGGTGGAAGAAGTCGTGAATGCTGCGCTCAATTTCGTCGCGCACGCGTAAAACAGCCCAAGGCTTCCGGTGTCGGAGCCATAAATGCCGGTGGTCCATTAAAAAATCCACCCCGTGCTCCTTGGGGGTGATGGGGTACTCAGCTTGCCGTTGGCTGATTACTTCCAAGCTTTTTACCGCGAGCTCGTACCCGCCCGGCGCACGGGAATCGGCGCGGACCAGGCCGCCTATTTCCAGCGCGGTTTCTTGTGGGAGGTGGTCCGCCAGTTCAAACTGGTCGTCGGGCACTTCACCCTTGAACAGGGTTGCCTGCAGGAAACCAGTGCCGTCGCGCAGGGTCAGAAAGTGAATCTTGCCCTTGCTGCGCCGGTTCACCAGCCAGCCGCGGACCTGCGCTTCTTGGCCGTCGAATGCGGAAATTTCCTCGATGAAGACACGCTGCATACGTTCAAGAGTCTACGGCATCGCCCTCCGTCGAGCGCAGCCAGCGGTAGAGGTACAGGACCAGGCTCAGGTAAAAGACGGTGTAAACGCCGGCCATCATCTCCAACCCCCTCACGCCCAGGAGGGCCAGCAGGCTGAGGGCAAAAAGGGCCACCCCGGCCGCCAGTGCCCCGGCCCGGCGTAGCACCTCGCTTAGGTACTCGTCCCAGAGGAGCTTGGGCAGGGGCAGGATCTCCAGGAGAAAGGGGAGGAGGGCCAGAAGGAGCAGGGGTTGTCCTCTGAGACCCAGGTAGGCTAAGGAGGCCAGGAAGGCCAGGAGGGCGGTGAACCGGGCAGCCCTCACCACCGGGTGGACCTGCAGGGAAGGGATCTCCACCCTGGGCGTGGCGGCCACAAAGCGTCCGAAGGCTACGGCCACCTGCACGTTCTTGCCGGCGGAGAGGACAAAACCCAGCACCAGGGTGGCCAGGGCCAGGAACAGGAACAACCCCCAGGCCACGAAGGTGGCGGTGGCCTCTAGGCCCCACCGCCCAGGCTGAGATGCCGATGAGGACCAGGACTGGCAGGCTCAGGTCCAGGCTAAAGCTGCGCTTGATCTTCATACTCCTCCTTCCACTCGAAGATGTCTTCAATTAAGAGCCCAAAGATGCGGGCGACCTTGAAGGCCAGGGGCAGGCTGGGGTCGTACTTTTCAGTTTCTATGGCATTAACAGTCTGCCTGCTCACGCCAAGCCGCTCTGCCAGTTCAGCCTGGCTCCAGCTGCGCTCAGCGCGCAAAACTCGGAGGCGGTTCTTCATGCCGCTCTCGCTGTCCGGTTGGCGATTCCGTGATCCAGCAGCTCCGCCAGCCGGACCAAAAGCTCGGCTACCAAGGCACGCGCACTCCGATGCCCTAACAGGCTTTCGATTTTAGCTTCATACTCAAGAGACCTTAGCTTTTCTATGGCTTCAGTCTCGATATGCTGCCAGGGCTTGTTCATTACTGCTCTTCCTCCTGTCAAGCACCTCTAACAGGATAGTAGTGCATTCTTGACATAATGTCAAGTACACTTTACTACAGCTCAACTGAGCCAGTAGTGAAAAACCCGCTCGGCGGTATGGCCAATCAACACCACTGCAGGGTGATCCGGGTGAAAGCGCAGGTCAGCCTCGGACTCGGTGAGCACCACAACAGTAACGGCGTTATCGCCCTTCGAGAGAATCCCAGCCTCGTGGCGGCTGCGCCGAATTTCGCCAGACTTGCTAAAAATGCGCAAGTCGGTTTCCTTATCCTCAATATGATCTAAATCCACTGGCAGGTAACGCAGCAAACCGGTCTGCTGCTGCCGGGAAAGAATGCCCAGAGCGATTTTGGTCGCCTCCTTGGACAAGAGCTCGCCGGACCAAAGCCGCTTGAGCAGGTTGGCAAGATTCCCGGCAGAAACACTGGTGATCTCTCCTTGGATACGCCTGGGGTCGGTGCGCCCTGTGGGAAGCGAGAGCATTCCCGCCGAGCGAGTCTGGTTCCAACCCTGGTTTTGGTAGTAAGCGTTGAACGGTTCTTTGTGGCCGAAGTGGTCGAGAATCACGTTGGTTGCGGTGTTGTCGCTCACCACAATCATCAGCGTGAGCAGGTCGATAAGCGGTAACGAAAGGGGAGTGGAAAGGTCTTTGAGGATGCCGGAGCCGGTGGCGACCAGCTCTGGCTTGATGGATATTGGTCGCGACAGCGCCGCTATTAGGCTGGACTCCAAGCACTCCGGCTCTTTGGTAGCCGCCCCTTTTGCCGGCGGGGACAAAAAGTCGAGAACGGCGATAAGCATGGGCAGTTTTATGGTGCTGGCGGCGTAGAAGGGGCGTTCGGGCTGGTGAGAGAATTTATCGCCGGTGTTCAGGTTTTCTACCCAGAGTCCAACCTGGCCGGGGAAGCTGTCAATTAGTTTGTGGAGCTCGGTCATCTGCGGTTCTCCAGAATAAAAGAAATGGCCTCGGCCAGGCCGTCTTGGTCAAGCGATCCCACCACAACATCCGCGGCCTGCTTGACCTGATCTTCCGCGTTACCCATCGCTATGCCAAGACCAGCGGAGGCTATGGCCTCGAGGTCGTTGTCCCCATCGCCAACCATAGCTATTTTGCTGATATCGATACCGTGGTGCGAGGCAAGCAGTGAAAGGCCGTAAGCCTTGGTGATTCCTATGCGCGCCGTACCAGCGACTACCGCGTTCGGCGCGCGGTAGACCAGCCAGCGGGTTTCGGGCAGGTTCATGATATCCTCCCGCGCCGTATCCCACTTTTGCTGCCCGGCAACATACCAGACGTGGACTACCTGCATAACCTCATCTAAATTTCTTTCCTGCGAATATACACCTATGAACTTTTCATGGCGCTCAAGGTCGGGAGGTTTCAAGCCGCGCTCGTGAAAGCGTCCGCCGTCAGCGGTGACGGCATCCACGGCGATCCCGTGTGCCCGCGCAAGGTGCACAATGTTTTTCCACGCGCTGTTTGAAAGCGGTTCGGAGTATCTCGGCAGGCCTTCTGCGTCAATAACCGCCGCGCCATTGGCGAACACGTGCAGTCCCTGCGGGTCCAACCAGCGGGCCCAGCCGAGCGCAAAGCCGCCCACGGGTCTGCCGGTGCAGAGCGCAAAGCGAATACCCGCCAGTTTGGCTTCCTCAATAGCTTTACGGGCGGAGTTGGGGATGCCGGTCTCGGCGGAGAATAGCGTTCCGTCGGCATCTACTAGAACTAGCTTGATCATGCCAGCACCAGCTGCAAGGCTTCCGCCAGGCCGCAGTTTTCCACCGTGGAAACCACCCGGCGGGCGGCTTTTTTGACCGAAGCGGGAGCCTCCCCCATGGCAATTCCTAGGCCTACCGATTGGATGAGTTCAAGATCATTTTCCCCGTCTCCCACCATGGCGGCGGACTCGATGCCGAGCTGGTAGTAAGCAGCCACAAAGCGGGCGGCAGAGAGCTTGGAAACACCCGAGGCCGTGACCGAATTAAAGCCGATGCCTGGGAGCGCCGGGCTGGTTGCCTCGTGTAGCTCGACACCATCAAGTAAACGAAGTTTGTTTCTGAGTAATAGCCAGGACTCACCTTCACGAGCGACAAACTGGACGCGCACCACGCGGTCGCCAATATTTTGTGCGGGGTAAAGCTCGGCTTGTATCCCGATCATGCGCTGGTGGGCCTCGAGGTCTGCCGCTGGTTTCTCTATAAAGAATCCGCCGCGCTCAGTGTAAATCTCAAACGGCACTCCAAACTCACGGCCTAGCTCGACAACCCTGATGAAATGTTGTGTGGAGAGCGCTGACGAGTGCACAATTTTGCCGAAACCGTCGCGCACTACTGCGCCGGATTCAAAAATGTGTAGCCCGGAAGCCTCGAGCCTTTGGGCGTATTCCAGCGCAAACCCGCGCCCCGGTCTGCCGGTGCAAATCGCGAGGTGAACCCCGGCAGCACGGGCTTGTTCCGCCGCTTTCCAGGCGCATTCCGGGACTCCCATGGGGCCGTGGAGCGTGCCATCGATGTCCAAAAAGACCAGGCGGATCATTTAGAGCTCGAGTACCTCGGAGGCCGCCAGCACCGCCGTGCCGCCCAAGTAGACGCCAAGTATGGCACCCGATGGCCCGTAGAAAACCCGTACCTGGACCGTGCCCGGCTGGCCCAGGTGGTGTCCCTGCAGAACCACCAGGCTGAGCTCGCCCTCCCAGCGCGGCACCACCCCCGCGCGTGCAAGTAACGCGCCCAACGCGGCGTTGGCGGAGCCGGTGACCGGGTCTTCGGGGATACCCAGTACCGGGGCGAAGTCCCTGGCATAAAAGGTCCTGGGACCCATAGGGGCGTAAGCGTGAACAGTGGAAATTTCCAGCGCCGCTGAAAGCTCGGAAAGCTTGGCATGGTCGGGTTCCAGGCTGTCAACCAAGCCCGGCGCAACCAGCGGAATAAAAAGCGACCACAGCCCGGTGAAAGCCACGCCGTAGGGAAGCCCCCGGTGAACATAGCGCTCATTGGCTCCCAGCGCCTCGACAAATTCGCGCATGATCTTCCACGAGGGTGGATCGCGGAAGCGGGGGGCGGGACCGCGGATCAAAGCGCGTACCGGTACTCCCTGTTCGATCTCGAGGTCTACCGGTAGCGTCTCAACTGTTGTTCTCAGGTAGAGCCGCTTGGTCTCGGGTGGAATATAACCCTCGCGTGCAAGCGTAAGCGCGAGCGCAACCGAGGCGTGCCCGGCAAACTCCACCTCGCCTGCCGGGGTGAAATAGTGGACGTGAAAGTTTTGTCCCTCCCAGTCGCTGACAAATGCCACCTGGGACTGCCCCAGCCTCGAGGCCGTTTGCTGCATCTCCTGGTAGGTCATGCCCCTGGCGTCGAGCACCAGCGCCACCCGGTTTCCCCCGCCCGGCGTCTCGGTGAAGGCGTCCACCACCAGATAGGGAAGCTTAGCCATCCCTTACCCCTGTGCTCAAACCAAGTTCGGCAAGCTGTTCCCGGCTCACCCGGCTGGGAGCGCCGGTTAATGGGTCACGCCCCTCTTTGTTTTTGGGAAAAGCAATCACCTCGCGGATGGAAGAGGCACCCGACATCATGGCCAGCAGTCGGTCGAGGCCCCAGGCGATCCCGCCGTGCGGCGGCGCACCAAATGAAAGCGCTTCGAGGAAGAAACCAAATTTTTCTTTGGCCTCTTCATCGGATATTCCCAGTACACGAAACATTTTTGTTTGCAACTCTTGGCGGTGAATGCGGATGGAGCCACCACCCACTTCCGATCCGTTCAAAACCAGGTCGTAAGCGAGCGCCCGAACCCTGCCGGGGTCGGTATCCAGAAGCGGCAGATCGCCGGGATTTGGAGAGGTAAACGGATGGTGCATGTAGGTGTAAGTTTTTTTCTCTTGGTCGAACTCGAGCAGGGGGAAGTCCACTACCCAAAGAAACTTATAACCTTCGCCGATCAGGCCGAGCATCTCACCTAGCTCCAGCCGAACCGTCCCCAGGGCGTCCACCGCGGTCTTCCACGGCCCGGCAACAAACAATAGCGTGTCGCCCGGTTTTGCGCCGGTGAGCGGCAAAACCCGGTCGCGGATGGGCTCGAGGAACTTGGCGATGCCGCCAGAGAACCCGCTTTCCTCTACCCTGGCCCAGGAAAGTCCGGCGGCTTGCTGGCGTTTGGCGACGGCCTCGAGGCGGTCGATATCCTTGCGCGATACCGCTCTCGGCACCACCAGCGCCTTAACCGCCTCGGCGCCGGCAAAAGCCCGGAACTGGCCTTCTTTGAAGAGTCCGGTTAGGTCGGCAAACTCCAGCCCAAATCTTAGATCCGGCTTATCTGAACCATACTTGTTCATGGCCTCGGCGTACGTCATGCGCGGGAAGGGGAGAGGCAGTTCGTGGCCAAGCGCCTGCTTGAACACATGCGACATCAGGCGTTCGTTCAAGGACAAAATGTCTTCCTGGTCTGCAAAACTCATCTCGATATCCAGCTGGGTGAAGTCCGGCTGGCGGTCTTTGCGCAGATCCTCGTCGCGGAAGCAGCGGGCAATCTGAAAATAGCGGTCCAAGCCCGCGACCATCAACATCTGTTTGAATAACTGCGGCGACTGTGGCAGCGCGTAGAAACTCCCTGGCTCTTGCCGAAACGGAACCAGGTAGTCGCGCGCGCCCTCCGGTGTGCTGCGGGTAAGGAATGGGGTCTCAACTTGAATAAAGCCTTCATTATCGAGAAAATCCCAGATCGCCTTGGTGGTCCGGTGACGCAGGCCAAGTTTTTCCTGCATCTCCTTGCGCCGTAGGTCAAGGAAGCGGTATTTGAGCCGCAGGTCTTCGTTTATTTCCGCTTCAGCTTCGCCACGCCAAGCCGTGTCCAAAGGAAACGGGGGGGTTTTTGCCTCGGAAAGGACTTCCAGCAACTCCGCTGCGACCTCAATTTTCCCGCTTTTAAGCTTCGGGTTTATCTGATCGGCTGGCCGCGCCCTGACGCTTCCCTCAACCCGTAGCACCCACTCGGAGCGCACCCGCTCAGCATTTTTATATGCCGGACTCCCGGGATTGACGACAACCTGAACAAGGCCCTCGCGGTCACGCAGGTCAATGAAAATTAGGCCACCCAGGTCGCGGCGCCGGTTCACCCAGCCCTCGAGAACTACCTTTGAACCGACATGAGTTTCGCTAATCAGGCCAGCGTAATGCGAACGACGCATAAGGAATAGTCTACCGGTAATGAGCAGGAAGCAGGGCTGAGTGTCGAAAGTTAGGGCAAGCAACAGAAAGTAAGGATAGACAACCTAAATCCTGGCCCCTAGTTTTGCCGCCAGCTCTTGCGCATACACTTCCTCCTGGCTTCCGCGCGCCAGATGTTTGAGGGTAACCACACCTTTTGAGCGTTCGGCTTCGCCTAAAAAGGCCACAAATGTTGCCTGCCGTTTAAGCGCGTCCTCGAGGCCTTTTCTAGGGCTTTTGGTTGTGTACAGAAACTCCACCCGGAATTTCGGCCTGAGCTGCTGCGCTAACGCCAGCGCCTCTTCCCTGGCTTTTTCGTCGAGCGGGACAATGAGCAGGTCCGGCCCGGCTTCGGCGGAAGGGGAGAAGCCCTCTTCTTCCATAGCGATTGCTATACGTTCAATGCCGAAGGCCCAGCCCACGCCCGGAACGTGCGCCCCCCCAAGCATCTCGGCCAGGCCATCGTAGCGGCCCCCGCCGCACAGCGCCGACTGGGCACCGATTCTGGCATGGTGTACTTCGAACGCGGTACGCACGTAATAGTCCAGCCCGCGGACAATGGACGGGTCTATGGAGAAATTAACCCCGAGCGCTTTCAGATATTTCTGCAAGTCTTCAAAGTGCCTTTTTGCCTCCGGGCCCAGAAAGTCAAGCATGGGTCTGGCCCTAAGTTCCTTCAGCAGAACCTGATCTTTCTGGTCCTTGGAATCCAGAATTCGCATCGGGTTCAGCTCCAGGCGGTCTTTGGAGTCTTTTGAAAGTCTTTCCAAGGAAGGGGAGAGCAGGCCGCGCAGGTAGGCGTTGTACTGCTTGCGGTCTTCGGGGTCCCCGACTGAGCCCAGTTTGACCTCGAGGCCGGTTAGCCCAAGCTCCTGCAAAATCTTGACAAGGAGCGCAATCGCTTCGGCATCCACCAGCGGGTCAGCTGAACCAATGGCCTCGTAATCTATTTGATGAAACTGCCGGTATCTTCCCCGTTGCACATTTTCTGCCCGGAACATGGGGCCGTAGGTATAGAGGCGTACCGGCTGGGGCCAGACCTTCATCCCGTTTTCCAGATAGGCCCGCACTATGCCCGCCGTGCCTTCGGGCCGTAGCGTCAGCGAGCGTCCGCCCCGGTCGGTAAAGGTGTACATTTCTTTACGAACAATATCAGTGGAGGCTCCCACAGCCTTCTCGAACACGGCTGTTTCCTCGAACACCGGTGTTTCAATATGCACTGCTCCAGTAGAGCCGATGACCCGTTCAGCGGTGTCGATAATGTACCGAAAGGCCTGATAGTCCTCGCCGATGATGTCTCGGGTTCCTTTAGGGGCTTGGGGCATACGCAAACATGAGTGTACAGCTTGACGACGCCACATGAGACATTGCGTGTCAACAAGTCGACTGTTGTTTCCAGGGACTTGGCCAGGTTTCAAGTCTTTTGCTCGACCGATCCTGTCCAGCCGCTGCCGTTGAATTTGAAAAGGGCGGGAACGAGCAGAGCCCGAAAGAAGTAGAATTGCTGAGTAGGTGCTACGAGCTCAAAGCGGCCTTTCATGGTCGCTAAACACCGTCCCAGAAAGTTGATTCGAAAGCAATTTAAGAGGTGTCGGATATGCCAACTCGACAAACCGATCCTGGAGTTCACGCGCAACAAACGAAGTGCGGACCTACACAGAGATATTTGTAAGCCCTGCAACGGTGAGCAAGTTGCAACTTATTTTAGAAAGCTAAAGGAGTCCAACCCTTTAGAACATTGCGTTCGTACCCCCGCTGCACAACAGAAAAGACGCATCTCAGCAAAGGCGGCGATAATGACCCGGCAAATATGGTACTTGCTTGTGTTGACTGTAATTTCGGGAAGAACTCCAAGGACCAATCGGAATTTCAAGGCTTTGTTCGTTTGGTAAAAGAAGTTTATCCTAAGTAGTTACCATATTCCCGGTAAGGATAATTACCAGGAATATGGTAAACTTTCAACATGTCATTAGTACTACTTTCAAGTTGGTCAAATCCGTCCAAACGTCGCGTTGCCGCCGTACGCGCAGCGCATGAACGTAACGAACAGGCCCTGCTTGAGTTGCTGGAGGCTTATCTGGTCCTTAAAGGCCGAAAACGGGCAGCCGTTAGTGAAGATACTGTTGCGACTTACCACAAGGGCGTTCGGGACTACCTGGCCTGGGCTTGGCCTCCGGACGCGTCTGGTCCCAAAGTCGAGATACTCAAGGCAACATCTGATGACCTAGACCGCTATGTAACTGAGCTCCAGGTGAATGGCGGACACCTCTCGGAAACCTCGGGAGTATCGCTTAAACCTTCCACCATTGCCACCTATCTAGCCGGGGTTAGGACGCTTTACAGGGCCTTTGAGTGGGCCAAGGCCGCCCAGATGCCCCAGGGGGTCTTTGCCCCTCGCGACCCCACGCCGCCCGAAGAACGCCGCCCGGCACTGCCGGTGCATCTGTACCGAAAACTCTTGGACCGCCTTACGCCCGAAAAACCGGACCTTCTTCGAGACCGTGTCGCTGTGCGGCTAATGGCCGAAGCAGGCCTACGAATTAGCGAGGTCATTCAACTCGTGATCGCAGATCTGCATTTTGGTGAGCGGATACTGATTGTGAAGCACGGCAAAGGTGGCAAACAAAGAAGTGTGCCACTTTCGAACTCGTTGGTGGCAGACCTCGAGGCCTGGCTCAGAATTCGCACTGGGCTTGCAGCCCCGGGCGAAACCCGGGTGCTAATAAATATGGGCGGCAAAAAAGCCGATGGTAAGGGCATGTCCGCCAGCATGCTTCGCAAAACTCTCGCGAAACATTACTCGGCTCTGGGCTTCCCCACCCGCTATTACGGCGCCCACATGCTCAGGCACACGGCGGGCACGCGCTTTTACAAAGCCTCGAGGGATCTTCACGCCACTGCGCGCTTGCTGGGGCACTCGAACGTGAACACCAGCGCCATTTACGCCAAGATGGATTTGGAAGGGCTTTTCGATGTGGTGGATAAGCTGGACTCGGAGTCAGAATAACTAAAGTAAGCGTTCCGCTGGGAGTTTCTAGGCGGTCAGAAAATTTGTTTTAGCAGGCTGGCGCTTTCCAAACAGGCTTTTGCCGCCTCGAGGCCTTTATTTTCCGCGTTGTCACGGCTCCGAGCCTCGGCTTGGTCTTCGGTATAGGCGGTGAGGATGCCAAAGCTGATTGGCACTTCGGTTTCTAGCATGCTCAGCTGGATACCAATCGTAGCTCCTAGGGAGATGAATTCAAAATGGGCAGTCTCACCCTTAATCACAGAGCCGAGGCAGATCACGCCGTCGTAGCTCCGCGTGCGGGCAAGCTTCTTGGCGATAAGAGGAATTTCGAAGGCGCCGGGGGCATAGAAAGTATCCTCTTGGGCGTGTGAAATGCCTTTCTCCGCGAGGAAACGGAGCGCGCCGCGGAGAAGTCCCTGGGTAACAGTCTCGTTAAAACGGGAGACAACAATGGCGAATCTCATGAGGCCTCCTCTGCGGTATCGTCCAGTCGCAGAGTATGGCCCAGTTTGTCGCGCTTCGCCAGCAGGTAGGCCAGATTATTTGCGTTCGGAGTAACTTCAATTGGCAGTTGCTCGGTAATCTTCAAGCCAAAGCCTTCAAGGCTGATTACCTTTTTGGGATTGTTGGTGAGCAAGCGCAATTCGCGCACGCCAAGATGGCGGAGAATCTGAGCGCCGACGCCATAATGGCGCAGATCCGCCCGAAAGCCAAGATGGCGGTTCGCCTCCACAGTGTCGAGCCCTTGGTCTTGAAGCGCGTAAGCGCGAATCTTGTTCCCGAGCCCGATGCCACGGCCCTCGTGCCGGCGCATATAGACCAGCACGCCATTACCGCTCTCGCTAATCATGCGCAGGGAGGCACGAAGCTGTTCACCACAGTCGCAACGCTGGGAGCCTAAGGCATCGCCCGTGAGGCACTCGGAGTGCACGCGCACCAGGGCGGGGTTCTGCAGCTTGCCGCCGGGGTTGGGCGTAGCGCTTACCAGGGCAAGGTGTTCGGTCCCGTCTACCAGGCTGCGGAAGGCGTGCATGCTGAACTCGTGAGTAGAGCCGGCATAGTGCGAGGGGAAACGCGTAACGGCAATTTCTTCGATGAGCGACTCGCGGCTCATGCGGTACTCTATTAGTTCTTTGATGGTAACGATTGGTAAGCCGAAAGCTTCGGCGAATTTTCGAAGATCTGGCATGCGGGCCATGGTGCCGTCCTCGTTCATGATCTCGCAGATCACAGCAGCGGGGCGAAGGCCTGCAATCCGGCAGAGGTCCACCGAGCCTTCCGTGTGGCCGGCGCGCACGAGCACTCCCCCGTCCATGGCGCGCAACGGGAAGATATGGCCTGGGCTCACGAGATCGGAGGGGCCTTTCGTGGGGTCCACGGCCACGCGGATCGTATGGGCACGGTCAGCAGCGGAGATGCCGGTGGTGATGCCCTCGCGCGCCTCGATTGAAACGGTAAAGGCGGTCTTGCGAGGAGAGCGGTTCACAGCCGTCATCGTCGGGAGTTGAAGCTCGTCCACACGTTTCCCTTCGAGGGCAAGGCAGATGAGGCCGCGCGCGTGTCTGGCGATGAAGTTGATTGCCGCGGGAGTGGCGAATTCAGCGGCGAGCACCAGGTCGCCCTCGTTTTCGCGGTCCTCGTCGTCCACGAGGATGATCATTTTGCCGTTTTTCAGCTGTTCAAGGGCTTGTTCAAGTACGGACATAGGCGCTCCACATATTTTGCCAGCACGTCCACTTCTACATTGAGTGGTTCGCCGCTTTTGAGATCGGGGAAATTGGTATTTTCCCAGGTGTGAGGGATGATAAGCAAGGAAATGAGAACCTCGTGTTTTGAGGTCTCCTGCAAGGAGTTGATGGTAAGGCTCACACCGTTTATGGCGATTGAGCCTTTCTCCACACAGTAGCGGCCGTAGTCTGAGCCCAGCACGATGCCAAAGCGGTGGTGTTCTGGGCCTTCCGAAATGCCGACCAGGGTGCCGGTGGTATCCACGTGCCCCTGCACCAGGTGGCCGGAGAAGCGGCCACCAGCCTGCATGGCCCGCTCCAGGTTCACGCGGGAGCCGGTCTGCAGGTTTTTCAGGTTACTGCGGGCTAACGTCTCTTCGCTTATAAAAAAGCCGGCGTCACCTTCGGGGTTTGTTTCACTGACCGTGAGGCAGACACCGTTCACTGCGACGCTCTCTCCATTCACAAGACCCTTAAAACCTGTGGCAACAAGGGCACGCATCTCACCACGCTTTTCCTCCACCGTGATAACTTTTCCTACTTTTTCAATAATTCCGGTGAACATGGGCGGGCCTCCTAAAAGGCGTCGTTTCGGCGAATCTCGACGGTATCATTGTGGCCATCAGTGTCTTGGTCTCCACCTTGTTTTATTATCACATGTTCGTTCCATAGGCCACTTTTCAGGATCGCGCCGGAGAGCGTAGGTCCTGCCTCCACAAGCACTTCAAGAACCCCCTTTTGGCCCAGAAAATCAAGGGTTTCCTCGAAAGAGCTTTTCTGCGTCACGATCACGAAACCGCGTGCCTCCGCTTGCTTGCACCATTCTGCGGGAATCCGGCCTCGCCGGTCGGCAATTATGAGATAGCGCTTCTTTCCGGGGTGGTCCTTCACGCGGCGCACGGTAAATGCGGGGTTGTCTACGAGGATGGTGCCGCTTCCGGTCCAGAGGGCGTCTGCCCGGCGGCGGAGTTCGTGGGCCAGTTGGAGGCTCAAGTCCGAGGTGAAGGTTGTATGCCCTTTCGGCGGGATCATTGAGCCCGCATTGGTGAATGCCTGCTTCACGGTCACGTAAGGCCGCCCTGTTCGCGACCAGTGGGCAAAACTCCGGATGAGCTCTGTGCATTCGTTCTGGAGCACGCCCTCTATCACTTTGGTTCCCGCTTTGCGCAGCCGTTCTACGCCCCCGCCTTTTACTTTGGGGTTAGGGTCGCGAGTACCAACCACCACGCATTTAACGCCCGCGGCGATCAGAGCTTTGGTGCAAGGTGGCGTGCGTCCATGGTGGTTACAGGGTTCCAAAGTAACTACCACAGTGTGAATTTTTTCAAGGAGGCCAAGTTCTTGTGCTGTGGCAAGGAGCTTGGCTTCCGCGTGGGGAGACCCGGCTTTGGCGTGTCCCGCACCAATCAGTATTTCTCCTTGCGCGTCAAGAGCAACCGCCCCTACAGGGGGGTTGGGGGCTGTGGCACCTACGAACTGCTGGGCATAGTTGATTGCCATGCGCATGGCGTTTTCCAGCAGTGCTGGATCTTCGGCGCGATTGGTATGTAACAGTGCTCCTTTATTCATGCTCTAGAGTCTGGGTTTAAACCGCTACTGCAGTAGATAACAGCCGTATGTTCTACCTTAACCGCTCCTCTCCGGTCCAAGAAGACCGCTGCCCAATTCACTATATAAGCCAACCAGGTTTAACTTGTTCTTCCCTCAATGTAACCAGGCAAGGTTGGGCTAGAAACTCTATAAAGCCTGGCTGTAGCGCAGCCACTTTTTATAGGTGGTTGGGACAAATGGCCGTATCAGAATAAAGCTACAGGCTCTTCGCGCCGGATGCTATAGACACGCGAAAGGCCCTTCTCGCTGGTAATACCATAGAGCGCGTCGCAGACCTCCATGGTGCGCTTCTGGTGCGTGACCAAAATGAACTGGGTTTGGTGGGAGAAGGCTTTGAGGAAACGGGTAAAACGCTGAATATTGGCTTCGTCCAAGGGAGCGTCTACCTCGTCCAGGATGGCAAGCGGCAAGCCGCTTCCCCCCTCCCCTACCTCAGACAGCGCAAACAAGAAAGCAAGCGCGCCCATGGTGCGCTCTCCCATGGATAGCAGGCCCAGGTCCACGGTGCGCTTGCCCGCGGGCTTGAGCACCAGGTTGAGGCCACCGGAGACTTTTTCAAGTTCTACCTGTGCGCCCAGAAGTGATTCCGCATAATAAGCCAGGCGCGTCTTGAAGTTTTGGTAGACACCTTCAAGGCGTCCCTGGTATTCGCTTTCAACAATGCGGAGTTCGGCCTCCAGTTTGCGCGCGGCTTCTTCAGCCTCGAGGGCAGTGGCCCTCAGTCTGTCTACTTCCTCGGAAAGCACCTGGTGTTCCTGCTCGGCCAGGTAGTTGATGGGACCAAGCGCGCTAAGCTCGGCCTCGGTTTCGGAGAGCTTGCGGGCAAGTGTACGGGAGCCGCCTTCTTCCACCTCGCCTGGGGGAAGCTCTCCAAGCTCGGCCTCGATGGCTTCCCGCGTGGTCTCGCGCCGGGCTTTAGTGAGGCGAGTGGACTCGAGCTCGGCGAGGAGCGCGTTGGTGCGGCTCAGGTTGGCGCTCTCTTGTTCGGCAAGCTCCCTGCTCCTGGCGCGGGCCTGGGAAAGGGCGGCCTCGAGGCCTTCGATTCCCAACCCCTGGCGGACGACCTCGAGGTCTTTGAGCTTGCGGCTCACTTCGGATAGCTGATTTGCGATCTGCTGGTCTTCCCCTTCAAGGGCTTGCAAGCGTTCTCGTGCCTGACTAACACTATTTTGAGCGTCGTGAAAACGGGTCAGGTCTTCACGGTAGCGCAGCCAGGACAGTTGCGATTCGCGCGCAAGCGCCAGTTCGCCTCTTTTAGCATTGAGTTCGATTCGCAATGATTCAATGGCCAAGGTATCGGGAGCGGCGACCGGCTCCGGGCGGGCGGGCTCGGCAAGATTGGCTCTAGCATTCAGTTGAGTGCGGAGCGCCGCCAGCTTGAGGGATAGTTCCGCCTCTCGCGAGCGAACCAGTTCAAGCTCAAGCGCTCGAAGAGCCTGGCGCAACTGGCCTGACTTTTCAGCCAGCGCGCCCGCTTCCTGCTCCAAGCGGAGGGTTTCCGCCCTCACCTCGCCAAAGCGGCGGCGCTGCAAAAGCATCTCGCCACCCTTTTGCACCCTGCCACCGGAAATAGCGCCATAGGGCTCTACTACTTCACCCTCGCGCGTGACCAGGCGTGGATGGTCCGGGTGGGCACGGGCGTAGGAAAGCGCGGCCTCGAGGTCCTGCATCACCAAGGTGTCTCCAAACAAGGTGGCAAGCGCCTGCGGGCTCCGGGGCAATTTTGCCAGTTCGCGCGCCAACCCCACCACGCCAGGATGATTTTGGACTTCCACAGACCTTGCTGGCTTCAGCTGGTCCAAAGGCAAGAAGGTAGCCCTGCCACCCTGTTCCTTGAGCATAGCGATAGCGTCTTTGGCGGCTTGTTGGCCCGTGCACAGTACCCAGTTGAGCCTGGACCCGAGCGCAATTTCCAGCGCGAGTTCCAGGCCCGCGGGAACTTCTATCAGATCCGCGACCACGCCCAAGACTCCAGCAATGCCGCTTTCCTTGACCTTACGCGGCCCTTCGGCAAGGTCTGCGCCCGCTTTGAGGAAGGCCTCGAGGCGGTCCGCCTCGGCGCGTGCCGCCCGGGCCCGGGCGCTAACAGTCCCTTCCTGGACAATAACTTCGTCCAAGGCTTTGCGAATTTCCAGGTCTTGTTTTTCCGCCTGGAGCTTTTGCAGGCAGAGCGAGGCATGCTGGGGCTCCAGCGTTGAAAGCTGGCTCTGGATAGCCTCGAGGTCGGCGACCGCTTCTTGATAGGTGGTCAGCCTGGCTTGGTACAACGCTTCTGCCTGCAAGTAACTCTCATAGGCCTGGCGCAAAACGCGTGCTTCTTGCTCCTGCTTAGAGAGATCGGCCTCGAGCGCAGCAGCGCGCTCAGTCAGCAAAGAAAGCTGGTCTTGCGATACATCCGGGTTCTGCGGGGCAAGCGGCTCCTGGACTCGCGACAGTTGCTCAATACGGGCCAGCTGCTCCCTGTACTCGCGGCTGAGCCGCTCGCGCATGAAGGAAAGGTGTTCACGCTGTTGCTCCAGAAGCCGCGTCTCCCCCGAAAGCGCCTCTGCCCTCCTGAGGCCTTCGGATAATGCGCTCTGCGCGGCCTCGAGGTCCGCCGCCGCCTCTAGCTTCAGGCTCTCAAGCTGGCTAAACCCGCTAGTAAGGCGCTCTTTCTCGGCTTCCAGTTCTTTTTCTTTGCTATCCAAACTGGCAAGCTCTTGCTCGAGCTCGCGCTTCTTGGCATGCGCCAGGCTGCGCTTGTACAAGAGCGCCAGCGCGGTAAGCTCGCGCGCCCGTCGGGCCTGGGAAGCCTGAACTTCTTTTTCGCTCAGTTGAAGCGCCTGTTCGGATAGCTTGGCGGTCAGGGCCTCGAGTTCGTGGGTGGCGGCATCGAGCCTTTCCGATGAGATTCGCGCAGCCGAAGCCACCGGTTTCAGGCCGGCAGCCTCTTCCAGGTATCCAAGCAAAATTTCAGGACCGGCCTGCAAGACCTGGCTAATCTCACCCTGTCCAACAACCGCGTATCCCCCGCGCGAAAGCCCGGTGCCCACCAGCCACTCGCCCAGTTGTTTGAAGGTGGTCCTGCGCCCGTTGAACCTGAGTTCACTTTCCCCGCCTCGCTCTAAGCGCCTCTCTACCGCCAATCTTTCTTTGCCCTTAGCAAGTTCCAGCACCACTTCGGCGAACCCCAAGGGGGCCTTGCCATCGGCGCCGTGAAAAAGCAGGTTGTCGGCCTCCTCACCCCTGAGCTCACGGGCGCGGGCGCCTACTACCCACCTGAGCGCCTCGACCAGGTTGCTCTTGCCCGAGCCGTTCGGCCCCACCACGCCGTGAATCCCGGGGCCGAACTCGAGCACCGAGCGTTCACCGAATGATTTAAACCCTTGCAGGATCAGGCGTTCAATCTTCATATCGAAACCAAGCTCTCACGATTCTATGGGGAAGTGGCCAGAACCCAAAACGTCGCCGTCAGTCGCGCCCAATTGGACCGGTAATGAGCAGGTGGCCGAGGGTCTCTAGTTCCCTTCCCTGCAGCAGGAAAACCACTTGGCTGATCTCCGGGAACTGAAGCACGGTGTTGGCCATGCCGTAAACCAGCATGATCTCTCCCGCGGTTCCAAGTTGGAGTTTGGCATACGGGGCGGGAAGGTCCAGGTAGGCGGTGCTTCCCCGGACATAGACCAGCGGAGGCGGTGTCCCTTCTGGAACGATCCGGGAAGCTCCGGGGCTCTGGGGGCCTTTTGCTAACTCTTCCAGTGCGCGCAGGATAACGTCTTGGCCCTGGTTAACCTCCAGGTTACGCGTTTCCACTGCGAACTCGCCGCTATCGCCTTTGGCAAAATAAAGCTTGAAGGTAACCTGCGTTACCTCTTGAACCTTTTGCGGTTCGGTGGGAAGGGTGATAAGCCTCCGGTTGCCGGGCCGGTCCACCGACCAGAAGACCAACAGCCCAAGCACCAGCAGACCGAATCCGATCACGTTCCTGGCAGTAGCGTAAGGCCTCATGGGGTACTCCCGGGAGGCCTCGAGGCCGGTTCTTTCGCCTTGATGCCAAGGTGCTCCAGAATGGCATCTGCAACAGTGTCCGCCAGCAGCGCCCGCAGTTCCGGAGTGCGTAGGCGCTCAAAACCAATTTCAGCCAGGATGGCCGCGCCCCCCGCCTGCGAGAGCACCTTGTAACTGGCGCCTTCCTTGGCGGTGGAAACAATGGCCTTGGAGGCAAGCGCGGTCATTATCTGCTGGCTCAGCCTGGCGCTGAAGCCGCGTTCTGCCACAAAAAGCTCCAGCACGCTCCGCTGCGGCTCTGGGGTATTGGCCAAAAGCTTTTGTCCTTTGTCAAAGAAAGTCAGTCCGGCGCCATCGGGCTGGCGGTAGAGGACCACGGTGGAGCCCGGGGAGGCATGCAAGCTGATAAACACCTTGGCAAAAGTTGCCGCCAAGGCCCGCGTGGAAAGCCCCACGTCCGCATCCCCGCCGCGGGTAAGCTCAATATCAACCTTGGGCACGGCAACTTGGCGTTCAGCAATCTTCCTCTTCAGGCTTTCGGAAACTCTGCTGGCGAGCGAAAGGGTAAGGTCTTTTTCTTGCAGGCCTCCAACCACCATGCCGGTGTCCGTGCCGCCATGGCCCGCGTCAATCACGATGCGGATAGGCCTGGGGTTGGTTCCGCGCTCAATAACAACTTGCCGGGGAAGGTAGTAGAGTCTGCCGCCCGCAACGCTTGGCGGAAGGGAGGCCTCGAGGCCGTACCCCATCTGGCTCACCGCCACCCCGTCCACCCCGCCAAAAGAAAACACGCCAATCAACGCCAAGCGCTCCTGGTCCAAGAATTTTGCCTGCACGTCGCGGTCGAACACAAACGTCAGCCTTTCAATGCTCCCGTTGCGCGACTGCTGCACGCTTATAAGCCTGGCGGGCTTCAACCCCACCACATGAACCGCGCCCACCACGCGGTAGTCCAGATCCAGCCTGGCGGCAATGGTTTTGATGGGAATCCAGAGCTGGCCCTCGCGCTTCCAGGCAAGGCCCATCTGGTCGGAGGAAGGCTCGGTTGCTGCAATGCGAAACTGTGTCGCTTTGCTCCCCAGGCTCAGCACCACCAAATCCCCAAGCTCTTGGTAGCCAAGTCCCAGCGAACGGGCAATTTCACGCGCTTGGCCGTACGCCACCCTGGCACTCGCCGGGTAAAGAGCCGTGGTCACTTTGCTGCCAACCGCTAGGTTGCCGCCCTGAGCCGAAGCCCCAGCCAGCAAGACCATCAGTGCAAACCAGCGCATCGTTACAGTTTTACCGGCACAGGCATGAGATAGCAAGCGGCTGACGCATCTGGGCGGCCATGCTGCCAGGCTAAACGTAGTGGAGGCGGCCGGCCATCTCACCAGTTTTCCAGCTCGCGCGCCACCGCCTTGCGCTTATCGTCAGCCTTTTTCTGATACTCCTTTTTGCCCCGCCCCAGGCCTAAAAGCACCTTTGCGAGCCCGCGTTCATTAAAGTAGATCTTGAGCGGAACCAGCGTGAAGCCTTTCTGCTCTACCTTCTGGCGCAGCTTGAAAAGCTCGTGCCGGTGAAGCAGCAGCTTTCGTTTGCGTCTGGGGTCATGGTTGGTAAACGAGCCTTTTTCGTAAGGGGCAATGTGCAAGTCTTCCAAAAAAAGATCGTTTCCATCAAAGCGGGCAAAAGAACCGGTAAAGTCTGCCCCGGTCGCCCGGAGCGATTTCACTTCGGTTCCACGCAAGACAAGCCCGGCCTCGAGGCTTTCGAGGATCTCGTAATCATGCCGCGCACGGCGGTTTTCCAGCTTAGCCATAAATGGGCTTGAAAGCGGAATCCGGCCGCTTCAAGCAGACCTTATTGTAGCCTCGGCAAAAGAAAGTCCGCCAGGCCCGCTGAAGGGAGTCCCCGTGCTTACTTTGTTATCGCCAACTCCGCGGTATAGTGTTCGCCAGCGCGTGGACCAGATTCCACCTTGGAGGACTGAGATGAAAGTAGGCATTAACGGTTTTGGCCGGATCGGGCGCCAAGTTTTTCGCATCCTGAACGAGCGTGGCGTGGACGTGGTGGCGGTAAACGATCTTACCGATAACTCCATTCTGGCCCACCTGCTCAAGTACGACAGCAACTACGGCAAGTTCCCCGGAACCGTGGGGTACGATCAAGACCACGTCATCGTAAACGGAAAGAATGTCCGGGTTTTCGAAGAAAAAGACCCGGCGGCTATTCCCTGGAAAAACCTGGGCGTGGACATTGTGATCGAGTCCACCGGACGCTTCACTAAAGCCGAACTGGCCAGCGCCCACCTGAAAGCCGGCGCCAAAAAAGTGGTGATTAGCGCTCCCGCTAAAGGCGAGGACATCACTATTGTCATGGGCGTAAACCAGCAAAAGTACGATCCCGCCAAGCACCACATTGTCTCCAACGCTTCCTGCACCACCAACGGCCTGGCTCCCGTCGCCAAGGTGCTCTACGACAAATTTGGCATCGAGAAAGGCATTCTGACCACGGTGCACGCCTACACCGCTTCGCAAAGCCTGGTGGACGCCGCCAAGGACGACCCTCGTGACGCCCGCGCAGCCGCACTGAACATTGTTCCTTCCGAGACAGGCGCGGCCAAAGCCGTGGGTTTGGTGATCCCAGAGCTGCAAGGAAAGTTTGGCGGCATGGCCTTCCGCGTACCCACCTCCACCGTGAGCGTGGTGGACTTCACCGCGCTGCTCTCCAAAAACGCCACCAAAGAAGAAATCAACGCCGCCATGAAAGAGTACTCCGAGGGAGCCATGAGGGGCATCCTGGCCTACACCGAGGAACCTTTGGTCTCGATGGACCTAAAAGGAGACCCGCACTCGAGCATCTTCAGCGCAATGGACACGCTGGTGATTGGCGGGAATCTGGCCAAAGTAATTTCCTGGTACGACAACGAATGGGGCTACTCCTGCCGGGTGGCGGATCTGGTGCAGTTCATCGGGGAAAAGCTCTAGATAGGCGAGCACAGAGGGCTGAAGGCTTGGGGTAAGAGGGTCCCGGGCCTGCGCGATTCTCGGCTCCATCCAAAACTGCTTTCCTCTGCCGACAAAACAGTCATTCCTTTCGGAGGTCCGGATGCGAACACTGGCAGATTTTGACAAAGACTTTGAGGCCAAGTACACGCTAGACGAAAACTTCAGCAATGTTCTGGTGCGCGTGGACTACAACGTTCCAATCAAGGACGGCAGGGTCACCGACGACACACGCATCAAAGCCAGCCTGCCAACCATAAAGCATCTGCTGGGGAAAAATTTAGCAGTGATCTTAATGAGTCACTTGGGCCGGCCGAAAGGGAAAGATCCAGCTTTTAGCCTGCAACCCGTTGTGAAAGTTCTGCAAGACTACCTTCACAAAGAGGTTAAATTTATCAAGGGTCCTCCACCAAGGCCTTCTGCCTCGGGGTATCTTGATGTCTTGAATCAAGCGGGCGGCCTGCTTCCTGGTTCGGTGGCTTTGCTCGAAAATGTACGTTTTAATGACGGCGAGGAAGCAAACGACGATGATCTAGCCCAAGGCTACGCAAGACTAGGCGACGCTTTTGTGCTGGATGCCTTCGGCAGCGCCCACCGCGCCCACGCCTCGGTTACTGGTATCACCAAACATCTGCCGAGCTATGCCGGGCGGCTCATGGAAAAAGAGGTATCAGCCCTTAGCAAATTGATCGACACGCCGAGCAAGCCCTACTGGATGGTGCTGGGCGGGGCCAAGGTCTCGGACAAAATTGGTTTGATTAACAAGCTTTTACCCAAGGTCGACGGCATAGTGATTGGCGGGGCCATGGCCTTTACCTTCATCAAGGCCCGGGGTGGCCAGGTGGGAAATTCGCTGGTGGAAGACGACAAACTAGATCTGGCTCGCTGGTTAATTCAGATTGCGTCGGCTATAGGCGTTAAGCTTCAACTCCCGACCGATGTTGTTGCCGCCAAGAAAATTGAAAAAGGTGTAGAGACCACGGTCTTCCCTGCCAACCGGATCCCCGAGGGTTGGATGGGGCTGGATATTGGCCCTGACTCGCAGAAAGATTTTGCCAAAGCGTTGCAAGGGGCCCATACGGTTTTCTGGAATGGGCCAATGGGCGTGTTCGAGACGCCTCCGTTCGATGCGGGCACGCTTGTGGTGGGCAAAGCTATTGCCGAACTTTCCGGGGCCTTCACCGTAGTGGGCGGTGGCGACTCGGTGGCGGCAGCCAACAAGCTAGGGGTATCGGAAAAGTTCAGCCATGTCTCCACCGGTGGTGGCGCCAGCTTGGAGTTTTTGGAATCGGGCACCCTCCCAGGTATTGAGGCCTTGTCGTAACTCTAAGCCCACTTTCTCTGTCAACAGACCCTCATGCTACGGCGGGGGTTTGTCTTTGGTTTAGGATGGTCCTGATATGCGCAAAAAGCTGGTAGCTGGCAACTGGAAAATGCATAAAACACTCACCGAAGCTAAAGTATGGCTCCAAGAGTTACTCTCGCATACTCTCCCGTCCAGCGCCGAGGCAGCCTTGATGGTGCCGTTTACTTCTTTGCCGGCGGCTCAAGAAGTGTTGTCGGGCAGCCCAGTAGCTTTTGGCGCGCAGGACGTGTCGGCCCATCAGGAAGGCGCTTACACCGGTGAAATTTCCGCCAAGATGCTCGCGGACCTGGGCTGTAAATACACGATTATCGGTCATTCCGAGCGACGGGCTTACCACAAAGAGCCGGATTTGCTGGTGGCCGAAAAAGCCAAGAGGCTGCTCGAGGCAAACATAGCCCCAATCCTTTGTGTGGGCGAGCCGCTAGAAGTGCGCGAGGCCGGAGAAGCAGTCTTCTACACGCTCAAGCAGCTTGAAGGAAGCTTGCAGGGCGTAAACCCCGGTAGTCCCCATAATCTCGTAATCGCCTACGAGCCCGTCTGGGCTATTGGCACTGGCAAAAACGCTACGCCCGATGACGCCGAAAACATGCACGACGAAATTCGCAGCTGGCTGTCGAGCCGTTTTGGCAAGGAGTATGCAGCTGGCGTACGGATTCTCTACGGCGGCTCGGTGAAACCGGACAATGCCGCAGCGCTGTTCGCTCAGCCGAACATTGATGGTGGTCTGGCGGGCGGGGCAAGCCTGCAGCTTGAGAGTTACCTGTTGTTGCTTGGTGCGGCTCGATAGAATGCCCGCTTTTGTTGGGACAAAGCCGGCGTCACCGAGCAGATCGAGGTCATTGCAAAAGCTGGGGAATGTAAAATAGGGTACCGGTTCATAATCGAAAAGATAATTTACCGCTGGACTTGCTGGTAAAGTAGCAGGTCGTTCTGTTTCCGTAGAATGCGCTGGGCCATAGACTGGTATTCATGCCCAGCCCGCTTCACCCCCGTACCCAGCTTTCGACCGAGAGCATCTTCGCCACCATGAGCCGGTTAGCCGCTCAGTTTGGGGCTATCAATTTAGGACAGGGGTTTCCTTCCAATCCACCTCCCGACTTCTTGCTGGCAGCGGCACGTAAAGCCATTGGGGTCTTTGATCAGTACACTGCTCCAATTGGTCTATTCAAACTGCGTGAGGCGCTCGCGGAAGACCTGAGTGTTGATATCGACCAGGTAGTCATTACCTGCGGGGGCACCGAGGCGCTGCACGCATTGGCACAGGCCTTGTACGGGCCTGGGGATGAGGTGGTCATCCTTGAACCGTACTTTGATGTTTATTTGCCGGATGCCAAGTTAGCGGGGGCAACACCCGTGCTGGTGCCCATGAAACTGGAGGGCGGGTGGAGGCTCGACCTCGAGGCCCTTGAACGGAACATTTCTTCACGCACGCGGGCCTTGCTGATCAACAGCCCCAATAATCCGACGGGAACCATCTTCTCAAAGAGTGAGCTCGAAAGAATTGTGTCGCTGGCAAAAGAAAGGGATCTTTGGATTATCAGCGACGAGGTCTACGACGAGCTTTATTTCTCAGGAGCCCCGCTTTCACTTCGCAGGCTGGCCCCCGAGAGAACCTTCACCGTGGGCTCGGCGGGCAAGCGCCTCGAGGCCACCGGTTGGCGCGTGGGCTGGATTCTCACCCCGGCAGGCCTGGCCCCCACGCTCGCGGGGATGCGCCAATGGTCCAGCTTCTGCTCGCCTGCCCCACTGCAAGCGGCGGTAGCCGAAGCTCTTCCCTTTGCGCGGCAAACGGGATACTACCAGACGCTTCGGGAGGGCTACAAAAAGCGGCGCGACCTTTTGGCTTCTGGGCTGCGGGCCTTGGGCTTCGAGGTCTTTTTGCCACAGTCAACCTATTTTTTGACTGCGCGAAAACCAGGACTGGAAGCCGAAACTTTGGTTAAAGACGCCAAGGTGGCGGCCATACCAGGGAGGGCTTTTTATGAACAACACCCGGCGCCAGATGGACTGATGCGTTTTGCCTTCTGCAAGACAGAAAACGAACTAACCCGCGCAATTGAGCGGCTCGATGCTTACCTCAAAACGGCTCGCTAGTTCACTTGAATCCGATTAGCCTTGGTTTCCACGCGTCAAGCCTTCTCGCCATGATGCGGCAGGCCTCGAGGCCTTCATCCACCAGCACAAAACCGCGGCCAAGCCTGGCAGCGGCCTCGCCGGTAGTTCCCGAACCCGCAAAAAAGTCGAGCACAGTATCGCCGGCATTCGAGTGAACGCGCACAATCCGCTCCAAGAGTTTGAGAGGCTTCTGCGTTGGATAGCCAGTCTTCTCTTTGCCGTTGGTTGGCACCACCGTCTGCCACCAGACGTCGGTGGGCGTCTTGCCTCTAGCCGCTTTTTCCGGGCCGACTAAATCTGGCGCCATGTAGGGGATGCGGTCAATCTGGTGATAGTTGAAGATGTACCTTTCGGGATCTTTCGCGTACCAGAGGATGTTGTCATGCTTAGCGGGCCAGCGGTTTTTGGCACGTGCGCCGTAGTCGTAAGCCCAGATAATTTCGTTGAGGAAATTGTCGCGTCCAAAAATTTCGTCCAGCAAAACCTTGGCGTAGTGGACTTCACGGTAGTCGAGATGCAAGAACAGCGACCCGTCGTCACTTAACAAGCGGTACGCCTCCCGCAGCCTGGGCTCAAGAAACTGGGTGAAGTTATCGTAGGTATCGGGGTACCACGGCGATTCGACGCTCTCGGTCCGGTAACGCCTGCCACCAAAACCAGAGCGTTCGCCAGCATCGTCCTGAACCACTCGAATGCGGCTGCGTTTTTGTTTGCGGCCAGTATTGAACGGGGGATCAATGTAGATAAGAGAAAACTGGCGCGAACGCAGTTTTTTGAGGTACTCAAGGCACTCCGAACAGACGATGCGGCGCACGTCAACGCTCACTATGACTTAGAAAGCCCGCGGCAAATGTCTTCGAGCACTGGGGCAAGCGGTCTTCCCTCTTCCAGCGCGCGAATAAGGGCACTTGCCACCACAGCAGCATCGGCGGCCTCGGCGGCCTGCCTAGCGGTGGCTTGGTTGGAAACCCCGAACCCAATCGCCACCGGCACCTGGGTATCGCGCCTGATGCGTGCTACCAGCTCCGGCAGGCCATCGGGCAGCCGGTCGCGCGCCCCGGTAACGCCAGTAACGGAAACGGTGTAGACAAAGCCAGTACAGTAGGGCGCAACGGTCTGGATGCGCGCGTCGGTGGATGTGGGAGCCAGTAGGAAGGCGGCCTCGAGGCCTGCATCGCCCACCTGCTTCACCAGTTCCGGGTCCTCATCCGGCGGTAGATCGGGCAGAATCACCCCATCAACACCGGCCCGCTTGAACTCGGAGAAAAAGCGCTCAGCTCCCCAAGCAAGAACTGGATTGATGTAAGTCATCAAAAAAATCGGCTTATCGGTAAGCAGGCGCACTTCGCGCACAAACTGAAGCACACTCTTGGTACTGGTGCCGTTCCTAAGCGCCTGTTCCGAGGCCCGCTGAATCACCGGCCCGTCGCCCAAGGGGTCGGAATACGGAAGGCCAATCTCCAAGGCATCAGCGCAGGGCAATACTTCCTTGGCGATCCGGAGCGCGCCAACCATGTCCGGATAACCGGCCATCACGTAGGGAATCAGCGCAGACCTTCCGGACACATTGGCGGCGGCGACGGCCTGCGAGATGCTAGACATGCACCACCTCTCTCGGCGCAACCCCAGTACTCCCAGCACTGGCTTCGGCCATCAAGCGCATAACCTCGGCAACGTCTTTGTCTCCGCGGCCGGACAAATTGACCACAACCACCTGATTGGAGCGCATAGTGGGCGCAAGTTTGGCCAGGTGGGCGACAGCGTGGGCCGACTCCAACGCGGGGATAATGCCTTCGGTTTTGCTCAATAGTTCAAAGCCAGCAAGCGCCTCTTGGTCGGTAACGCTCACGTATTCGGCAATTTTTTCTTCCGCGTAGTACGAGTGCTCGGGACCCACGCCCGGATAATCCAGCCCCGCCGAAACCGAGTGGGCAGGCTGGATCTGGCCATCTTCGTTGTAGAGCAAGTACATCAACGCTCCGTGCAAAACGCCGCGCTTCCCCGCGCTGATGCTGGCCGAATGAAGCCCGCTAGCAAGACCGTGGCCAGCGGCTTCGACGCCAATTAGCCTGGGACGCTGCTCGCGGGGCAAGTAAGCAAAGGGTGCAAAAATGCCGATGGCGTTCGAACCTCCGCCCACACAGGCAACCGCCGCATCCGGAGTGGACATGCCCTCCAGCTGTTTCAACTGTATTTTGACTTCCTCGCCAATGATGCTCTGAAAATCGCGCACCATGGCCGGGTACGGGTGGGGCCCCACCACCGAGCCGATGATGTAAAAGGTGTCGCGCACGTTGGTCACCCAGTCGCGGATTGCTTCGTTGGTGGCGTCCTTGAGCGTCTTGGTCCCGCTTGAGACCGGACGGACTTCGGCGCCCAGGAGCTTCATGCGGAAAACGTTCAGCGCTTGGCGGCGCACATCTTCCTCGCCCATGTAAACCACGCACTGAAGGCCAAATAGCGCCGCTACCGTGGCCACACTCACCCCGTGCTGACCCGCGCCGGTCTCGGCAATCACGCGCATAACCTCGGCAACGTCTTTGTCTCCGCGGCCGGACAAATTGACCACAACCACCTGATTGGAGCGCATAGTGGGCGCAAGTTTGGCCAGGTGGGCGACAGCGTGGGCCGACTCCAACGCGGGGATAATGCCTTCGGTTTTGCTCAATAGTTCAAAGCCAGCAAGCGCCTCTTGGTCGGTAACGCTCACGTATTCGGCAATTTTTTCTTCCGCGTAGTACGAGTGCTCGGGACCCACGCCCGGATAATCCAGCCCCGCCGAAACCGAGTGGGCAGGCTGGATCTGGCCATCTTCGTTGTAGAGCAAGTACATCAACGCTCCGTGCAAAACGCCGCGCTTCCCCGCGCTGATGCTGGCCGAATGAAGCCCGCTAGCAAGACCGTGGCCAGCGGCTTCGACGCCAATTAGCCTGGGACGCTGCTCGCGGGGCAAGTAAGCAAAGGGTGCAAAAATGCCGATGGCGTTCGAACCTCCGCCCACACAGGCAACCGCCGCATCCGGAGTGGACATGCCCTCCAGCTGTTTCAACTGTATTTTGACTTCCTCGCCAATGATGCTCTGAAAATCGCGCACCATGGCCGGGTACGGGTGGGGCCCCACCACCGAGCCGATGATGTAAAAGGTGTCGCGCACGTTGGTCACCCAGTCGCGGATTGCTTCGTTGGTGGCGTCCTTGAGCGTCTTGGTCCCGCTTGAGACCGGACGGACTTCGGCGCCCAGGAGCTTCATGCGGAAAACGTTCAGCGCTTGGCGGCGCACATCTTCCTCGCCCATGTAAACCACGCACTGAAGGCCAAATAGCGCCGCTACCGTGGCCACACTCACCCCGTGCTGACCCGCGCCGGTCTCGGCAATCACGCGCTTCTTGCCCATGCGCCGGGTCAAAAGTGCTTGCCCCAAAGTGTTGTTAATCTTGTGGGCGCCGGTATGGTTTAAATCTTCGCGCTTCAAGTAGATTTTTGCTCCGCCCAGATGTCTGGTAAGCCGTTCGGCAAAGTACAGGGGCGAAGGTCTGCCGACAAAATCGCGCAGGTAGTAGCGGTACTCCTCCAAAAAAGCTGGATCGCTTTTTACCTCCTGGTAAGCGCGTGTCAGCTCCTCGAGTGCGGGAATCAAGGTTTCGGGCACATATCTACCGCCAAAAGCGCCAAAGCGGCCCCTGGAATCGGGCATTGGGTAAGAAGGAAGTTTCACATTGCCTCGCTGTTCATGGTGCAAATCAACACAGCTCTCTGCGCCGCAAGCGGACATCGTTTGCTAGCTCTCTCTTGAAGTTGGAGAAATCCCGGTCAAGGCAAGGCTAGCTATGGAAAATCCTCCAGCGCTGGTGGTGCCACTTGAATGTGCGCGGGGTGCGCGACTTTGCCATGGTTAAACACAAGCCTAGACCAGTCCAACCTCCACGTCAACACGGGTAGAGTACTCCTATGGACGACTCGTTTGATGCAATGCTTTCGCGTTTTGCCGAGGTGGCGGTAAAGGTTGGGGTTGGCTTGCTGCCAGGGCAGAAGTTGATGATCCGTTCCCCACTCGAGGCCGCTCCTCTCGCCAGAAAGCTGGCTGAGGAGGCCTACAAAGCAGGTTCGCGCTTTGTCACGGTCAACTGGCTGGACGAGCAGGTAGCTCTTGCCCGGTACAAGTACGCCCCTCGCGATTCATTCGAAGAGTTTGATGCCTGGAGGGTGGACGGGCTGGTAAGGGCAATAGACGAAGGCACCGGCGTACTGAATATTTCGGCGGATAACCCCACGCTTCTAAAAGATCAAGACCCGGAACTTATCCGGAAGACCTCACAGACGGCCTCGAGATACACCAAACCTTATATCGAGCGCATTACCAGCTTCGCGGTGAACTGGTGCATTGTGCCGGCAGCCACGCCAGCCTGGGCCAGTCAGATTTTTCCCGCTCTCACGCAAGAAGAGCAAATGAAAAAGCTCTGGGACGCTATCTTCGAGGTCACCCGGATGAACGAAAAAGACCCAGTAGCCGCCTGGAAGGCCCACACCGCATCGCTCCAAGAGCGGGTGAACTTCCTGAATGCCAGGCGTTACAAAGCCCTCCACTTCAAAGGACCTGGTACCGACCTTATCGTTGGGCTCGCCGACGGCCACCTCTGGGCTGGCGGCGCGGGAAAAGCCAAAAATGGCTCTACCTGCATCCCCAACATGCCCACCGAGGAAGTGTTTACCACTCCCCACCGGAGCTATGTGGAAGGATACGTCACCAGCACCAAGCCGCTAAGTTTGCACGGAAATTTGATTGAAGGAATCCGTGTCCGGTTCGAACAAGGCAAAGCTGTGGAGATTGGCGCGGATAAAGGCGAGACGGTGCTCAAAAACCTGCTGGATACCGACGAGGGCGCAAAGAGGCTTGGAGAAGTTGCCTTGGTACCCCACAGCTCACCTGTGTCCAAAAGCGGCATCCTTTTCTATGACACCCTGTTCGACGAAAACGCCGCCAGCCACATCGCCTTTGGCCGTGCCTACGACGAATGCTTGGAAGGTTCTACAGAGCTCTCAGCCGGCCAAAAAGCTACCAAAGGTTTCAATGACAGCCTGATTCATACCGACTGGATGATCGGCTCAGGACAGGTAGACGTGGACGGAATCAGCCAGAACGGGCAGGTTGAGCCGCTGATGAGGGCCGGGGAGTGGGTTAGCTAGGTTACGCAACACGGCTCAGAACAAATTTGGTGCATAGGAGCAGATGGTTTTCCCTATGATTTGATTGAAATCAGCCCGGCAAAACCCGGGCTGCCAGCTGTGACTATTTGCGCCACAGCTTGGCCGCAAAGCCCCCCGACGACATTGCCTGTGCCTGAGTAACCACCGATAGCCCAAACATTGGGCCGGGTTTCTTCAATAATTGGCAGACCAGTCTGTGTATAACCAACGGAAGCCGCCCAGCGGTGGGTGATTGGCGCTTGAACGCCCAGCCGCTCTCTAAGCAATTTGTCCAGTGCTGCCTGGATTAGCGGGGTGGACTGGTCGCTAAAAGTCCATTCCGCCTCACCGCCGAGGTCGCGGAAGCCACCTACGGCAATGCGGCCATCCGGCAGCTGCTGCCAGTACTCATAGCCATAGCGGGCATAAACCGGCCTGGGAAAGCCCGTTTCCGTTGTGGGCGCGGTAGCCAGCATCTGCAGCCGCGCAGTACGCACTTTTCCGGAAAGTTCAGTCAGGAGCAGCTCTAGCTTCCCGTCAACCGCAACAATCACCTTTTTGCAGCACACGCTACCCTTGGGTGTCCGCACTTCATTCCCCGAGATGTGCACGGCAGGCGAGTGTTCAAAGAGCCGCGCGCCCGCCAGAGTAGCGCGTTCTGCCAGGATGCGGCAACGCAAAAGCGGATTAAACGCAGCGTCGGTGGGAATCAGAATTCCGCGCCCTTCTGGGCCCTCGTAAGGTTCAACCGCAAAGCCATCCGCATGCAAAGCTTCGGCGTGTTTCAAGCAATCCTGGGATTCCTCTTGAGTATCGGCAACACGCAGCGAACCAACACGTCTTATGGCCAGAGGAGTTTCTTCGGTCATGCGGTCAATCTGGTTTAGCGTGGCCTGGTAGATGTCTTTGGCTCTTTCCCGGCCAAACTTTTGAACCGTCTGGTGGTAAAACTTCGCTAGTCCCGCAAGCAAAAAACCGCCGTTTCTGCCCGCGGCACCACCGGCTACAGGCCCGGCATCTACTCCCACAACGCTCACGCCTAGCCTAAGAAGCTCGTGAACAGCAGCCAGGCCCGAGCCGCCCAACCCGACAACGCAAATATCGGCTTTTAAATCACCCTCCAGCGATGGCAGGGGAGTCCAGGAATGATCGTCCCAGACTGAACCTGACGAAACATCTGGGCTCATGCAGAAAGCATATCAATAACAAAGGCAGGGTCTCCCCTGTCGTTTTGGTGGAGCTGAGGGGATTTGAACCCCTGACCCTCCGCTTGCAAAGCGGATGCTCTCCCGCTGAGCTACAGCCCCAGACAGCCCAAATAGGGCGATACAGAGTATAGCAGGCGCGACCCAGGGTAATCCTCCCGAGCTTTTTCCTAAGGGCCGTTCCCAGGCCTAATCGGCCCTAGACCGGGTCCGGAACGCTCTTGGGTCAACACAAAACAGGCTCCTTGCCTGACTTGAAAGGGCGGTGTGTGTGCAAAATAACTTGATCTGGGGTGCGGAATGAAACAGGGAGACGTTAGGGCTACCCTTCCCCATTCACGGTTTCACCGCTATAATCGGTCGGGTGTGCCGAAAGCGGGCGCGGGCAGGGAAAGGTCCCGTGCTGAAGGCTGACGGCGCTCAATTAACGCCAACCTCAACCTTTCCCAGTGGAGGACTATGTCAGTGGTAAACGTCACCATCAAAGAACTATTAGAAGCCGGGGTCCATTTTGGTCACGAGACCAAGCGTTGGAACCCAAAAATGAAGCGGTTTATCTACGCCGAGCGCAACGGTATTTTTATCATCGACCTGCAAAAAACCATGGTCGAGATTGAACGCACCTTTGGCTATGTGCAGGACCTGGCCATGCGCGGCGGGACCATGCTGTATGTGGGCACCAAAAAACAGGCGCAGGAGATCGTCGCCCTCGAGGCCGACCGCTGCGGTATGCCTTACGTAAACCAGCGCTGGCTGGGAGGTATGCTCACGAACTTTAAAACTATCAGCGCACGCGTGAACCGGCTTAAAGAGTTGGAAGACTTATTCGCTTCGCCGGACATCAACGAGCGCCCCAAAACCGAGCAGGTCCGCTTGCAGCACGAGATGGAACGTTTGAAAAAATACCTGGGCGGCTTCCGCAAGCTAAAACGCCTTCCGGACGCCATCTTTGTGGTAGACCCCACCAAGGAAACCATTGCTGTGGCCGAAGCCCGCAAACTGGGCATCCCCGTAGTGGGCCTGGCCGACACCGATTCCGACCCGGACCTGGTGGACTACATCATCCCCGGAAACGACGATGCCATCCGCTCCATCCAGCTTCTCTTGACCCGTGTGACCGATCTAATTGTCGAAACCCGCGGGGGAGGTAAGCGCGAAGCCCCATCCGAAGATGCAGAGGTAGCGGTAGAGGTAGAAGCATGACCCAGATGGAACAGATCAAAAAGCTGCGTGAGTCTTCTGGCGCCGGAATGATGGACGTGAAAAAGGCGCTCGAGGACGCGGCTTGGGACAATGACAAGGCACTACAGTTGTTGCGCGAACGCGGGGCGGTAAAGGCGGCCAAGAAGGCCGACCGCGAGGCGCGTGAAGGGCTTATCGGCAACTATCTACACCACAACGGGCGCGTGGCCGTACTGGTAGAGGTCAACTGCGAGACCGACTTTGTGGCACGGAACGAAGAGTTCCAGCGCCTGTGCAGGGACCTGTCGATGCACATCGCCATGGCGAACCCCCGCTACGTGAGTTCGGAAGAGATTCCGGCTTCGGAACTGGAAAAGGAAAGACAAATTTACATCCAGGCAGCCATGAATGAGGGCAAGCCCCAGGGCGTTGCAGAGAAAATTGCCGAAGGCAGGCTCAAGAAGTTCCGCGAGGAAACAGTGCTGCTGGAGCAACCCTTCGTGAAGGATGACAAAATCCGCATAGCGGAACTGGTACAACAGGTGATCGCAAAAGTTGGCGAGAACGTGGTGGTAAGGCGGTTCTGCCGCTTCGAGGTTGGAGCGTAAAGATGTCTAAGACCGAAGGCCGAGCGTCCTTGGACATTCGGCCTTCGGCTTTCAGTGTCAGGTTTTCGGCATGAGATACAAACGCGTGCTCCTCAAGCTTTCCGGCGAGTTCCTCACCGATTCCGGTCTGGGTATCCAGCCGGACGCCACCAAGACTTTAGCGCAGGAGATCGCCAAGGCACACGCCACCGGCGTACAGCTTGCCGTGGTGGTGGGAGCGGGCAACTTATGGCGGGGAGCCAAGCAGGGTGTGGGCATGGACCGTGCCACAGCGGACTACATAGGAATGCTAGGAACAGTAATGAATGCGCTGGCCTTGCAGGACGCTTTGGAAGCAGCCGGAATCCCCACCAGGGTCCAGACTGCCCTCACCATCGCCCAGGTGGCCGAACCCTATATTCGCCGCCGGGCGCTTAGACACCTGGAAAAAGACCGCATCGTGATTTTTGGAGGGGGGACGGGCAACCCGTTCTTCACCACCGACACCACCGCTGCGCTCAGGGGCCTCGAGGTCGGGGCTGAGCTGGTGCTGATGGCGAAGAACAAGGTGGATGGCGTCTACTCCGACGACCCCCGCAAGAATCCAGCTGCCACACGGTATGCGGAACTGACCTACCGGGAAGTACTGGACAAGGGTCTCCAGGTGATGGATTCCACCGCCATAACGCTATGCCAAGAGGCCAAACTGCCCATTGTAGTCTTTGATATCTACTCGCCAGGACAGCTGGAGCGGCTAATCCGGGGCGAACGCGTGGGCACCCTGATCCACAACTAGGTCAAGCGCCACCTATACTCAGGCCAAATTTTCGTTATCGTAAATAGCGGAGGCCCCTATGCTAAAAGAACTTTACCGCGAAACCCGTGAGCAGATGCAGAAGGCCCTCGAGGCCCTGGACCACCACCTTGCGTCCACCCGCAGTGGGCGCGCCAACCCAGCGCTCCTCAGCAATGTGAAAATTGACTACTACGGCTCCATGATGCCCTTGAACCAGCTGGGCACGGTCTCGTCCCCGGACGCCCGAACACTAGTGGTACAAGCCTGGGATCCACAGGCTTTGAAGCTTATTGAAAAAGCCATCCGGGAATCGGACCTTAACTTGAACCCCAATAACCAGGGGGATTCACTGTTCATCCCCGTTCCCCCACTGACCGAAGACAGGCGCAAAGACCTGGTTAAATCGGTCAAGCATTTCGCTGAAGAGGCCAAAGTAGCCATCCGCAACGCCCGCCGCGACGCGCTGGACAAGGTCAAGAAGTGGGAGAAGGACAAGAAGATCTCCGAGGACGACCTCAAACGTGCCGAGGCCGAGATCCAAAAAATCACTGACGAGCTATCACACAAAGTTGACGAGCACTTACACAAGAAGGAACAGGAAATTCTAGGCAATTAGGTACACTACAAGCAGTTCTTGGCTGGGAAAGTTGAGGAGCGCGTGGATTTAAAAACAGAAGCCGGCTCCGAAAACAACGGGGGAGCGAAGGATTCGTTACTCGCGCGGACAGTCAGCAGCGTGCAGGGGCTCTTGGCACTGGCGTTCATCATGTGGGTAGGGCTCCCGCTGGTGATTCCGACGCTGATTGGACTTCTGTGGCTTGCCACCGCCGAGCTGCGCGACATGCTGCGCCACAAAGGTGTAGAGCTCAACATGCACTTCTTGCGTTTTGGCGGCATAGTCATGCTGTCCTTCTCACTTCCCCAGCTTTACGACACCTATCCTCATATCCCCTGGCGGGAAATCGCGCTGGGCTTGGTGCTCATCGGGGCTTTCAGCTATGAGCTTCTATTCGGAGGAAACATTCAGCGCTTTGCCTATAGCCTGATGGCCTTCATCTACGTCCCCTGGACCTTGGGTTTCTTTCTGCTTCTCCGCTACCTGCCAAACGCCGAACAGGGCATCTGGACGCTTACGCTCCCGCTCATTGCCAGCTTCGCTACCGACACCGGGGCCTATATCGTGGGCAGGCGCTATGGACGGCATAAGCTCGCCCCCACTATTAGCCCGGGAAAAACCGTTGAGGGTTCGGTGGGTGGGATTCTTTTTAGCTTTGTGGCGCTCCTGGCCTACGCGGGCATCGTGAGCGAGGCTTTTCCGTTTGGCTGGGTGGAACTCTTGGTGGTGAGCCTAGTGCTCTCATTGGCGGCGCAACTGGGAGACCTAACCGAGTCAATGCTCAAGCGTTACTGTGGAGTAAAGGACTCTGGCAGTTTTCTCCCCGGCCACGGCGGGCTTTTGGACCGAATGGACAGCCTTTTGTTCAGTGTGCCCATTACGTTTTACTTGCAGGTCATCTTCTCCTGAAACCATTTAGTTTTTTAGATAACCAATTTTTTTGGTATTAGCCATAAATAGACTTTTGCAATTAAACACTTGATCAAAGAAGCTCCGTGGAGCTTCCATTTGTCAAGCTACTTCTTCACTGGGCGGGACAGCGACCCGCGCACGCCCTTTTGAAAGGATGGCAAGTATGAATCAAAAGCCCGCCGGGGCCGGGTGCGGGC
>JAMCQK010000110.1:4187-10267 GCA_023382135.1 Deinococcus sp. | reverse complement strand
CAGAGAACCCCGACGACCTAAAGGTTTTTCGTGAGCGCCGCCTCTTGAATGATCCAAGCAAGGCTGTCTTGATCAACGGCTCGGGGGTTGATGTGGAACACTTTCGCCCGGAGCCCTTGCCCCAGGAGGTTTCCTTCTTGCTCATCGCCCGTCTCTTGCGAGATAAGGGAGTACGGGAGTTTGTGGAGGCTGCCCGAAAGGTGCGCCGCGACCACCCTCAGGTCCGCTTCCGTTTGGTGGGCTGGCTTGACGATAGCCCGTCCTCTATAACTCAAGCTGAAGTAGACGGCTGGGTGAATGAGGGCACCGTGGAGTTCTTGGGGCGCCTGGAGGATGTGCGCCCGGCCATTGCTCAGAGCACGGTTTTTGTGTTGCCCTCCTACCGCGAGGGTACCCCGCGAACGGTCCTCGAGGCCATGGCCATGGGCCGAGCGGTCATCACTACTAGTGCCCCCGGCTGCCGCGAGACGGTGGTGGATGAAGACAACGGCTTTCTGGTTCCAGTGCGCGACGCTGAAGCCCTGGCCCAGGCCATGCGGCGCTTCCTGGAGAATCCCACCCTGGCTGCCCAGATGGGGGCCAGAGGTCGGGCTGTGGCCGAGGCGAAGTACGATGTGCGCAAGGTCAACCGGGTCATCCGAGAGGCGATGGAACTTTTATGAAGGCAGAGGGGCGACAACGAGGACTCAAGCGACTGATGGACATTCTGGGAGCTAGCACCGGGCTAACCATTCTCTCTCCCCTCATGGCCTTGATCGGTGTTTTTATTTATGTCCACATGGGACGTCCGGTCCTCTTCCGCCAAGTGCGCCCCGGGCTCCACGGCAAACCCTTTGCCATGTACAAGTTCCGTACCATGACCGATGCTCGTGACTCCCAAGGCAGTCTCCTGCCCGATGAAAAGCGGCTTGGCTTTTTCGGCCGCTTCCTCCGCAACACCAGCCTGGACGAGCTTCCCGAGCTTTTCAACGTGCTCAAGGGCGATATGAGCCTGGTGGGGCCGAGGCCGCTTCTGATGGAGTACCTAGACCGATATACCCCGGAGCAGTTCCGAAGGCACGAGGTCAAGCCGGGTATCACCGGCTGGGCGCAGGTGAATGGGCGCAACACGCTGACCTGGGAGGAGAAGTTCAGGCTGGATGTTTGGTACGTGGACAACCGGAACATCTGGCTGGATTTGAAGATTCTCTGGCTCACAGTGGTCAAAGTAATTCGCCGAGAAGGGGTAGCGCACGCTGAGTATGCCACCATGCCTGAATTCAGAGGTGGCCAGGATAGGGGGAAGTGATGTCGAAGGACCTAGTCATCTTCGGTACCGGCGGCTTCGCCCGCGAAGTTCACCAACTCGTCGAGGATCTCAACCGCGACTCGACCCGGTGGAACTTTCTTGGCTTCTTAGATGGGAACCCCGAACGGCACGGCGTGGAGGTGCATGGGTTTCCTGTTCTCGGCGATCTGGACTGGTTAGGCGAGCATCAGAAAGAGAGCCTAATTATCGCAGTGGGCAGTACCGTTGTTCGCCGAAAGCTTGTTCACCAAGTAAGGGAGCGGTACGGAAATTCCTTTGCTACCCTGGTCCATCCTTTGGCTTGGATAGGTAACCGTGTTGCTCTGGGGGAGGGTTCTATCGTGTGTGCCGGCACGCTGATCACCACAGATATTCAGATAGGCCAACACGTAATCCTGAATCTGGACTGTACGGTTGGACACGATGCACAAATTGAAGACTTCGTAACCGTTGCCCCAAGCGTCAACATCTCTGGCAATGTCCGCGTAGGACAGGGCAGTGATTTGGGTACGGGATCGGCGATTATTCAGAACGTTCAAATCGGTAACTGGACAATCGTGGGCGCGGGTTCTGTGGTGGTCAGGGACCTACCTGCCAACGTGACGGCTGTAGGTGTACCAGCTAAACCCATTAAGGAGCATCCCGAGGGCTGGTATAAGGAGTAAGCGTGCTTGAGACCATACCCATGTCATCGGCGGATCTGGACGATTCCGACATCCAAGCGGTGCTGGCGGTGTTGCGCTCGGGCCGTTTGGCCTTGGGTCCGAAGACCGTTGAGTTTGAAAACCTAATGGCCGAGTACGTCGGGGTCAGGCATGCAGTGGCGGTGAGTTCGGGCACGGCGGCACTGCACTTGCTGGTTCGGGCGTTAGGTATTGGCCCCGGATACGAGGTACTGGTGCCTTCCTTTACCTTCGCGGCCAGCGTCAATGCCCTTTTGTATGAAGGAGCTGCTCCTGTCTTTGTGGATATTGAGCCTGAAACTTACAACCTGGACCCCGAAGACCTGGAGCGCAAGATTACTTCCCGCACCAAGGCTGTTATGGCGGTCGATGTCTTCGGTCATCCCGCCGAGTGGGCCGCAGTTATGGATATCGCCGACCGCTACGGCCTGCGGGTAATCGATGATTCTTGCGAAGCTCTGGGAGCGGAGTATAAGGGCAGAAAAATCGGCCAGTTTGGAGATGCCGCGGCCTTTGCCTTTTACCCCAACAAGCAAATGACTACGGGCGAGGGAGGGATCATCGCTACCAACGATAACGAGATCGCTCGTTTGAGCCGCAGCATGCGCAACCAGGGCCGAGGGGAAATGGGGGCCTGGCTGGAGCACGAGCGCTTGGGCTACAACTATCGCCTGGACGAGATGTCGGCGGCTCTGGGGGTTTCCCAGCTTCGGCGTATTGAGACCTTTTTACGAAAGCGGGAACAGGTGGCTCGGATGTACACCGAGCAACTCAGGGGCTTTTCCTGGGTTCGTCCGCCGGTGGTCAAGCCCCACGTGCGGATGAGCTGGTTCGTTTACGTGGCTACTCTAACCGAGGGGCTGGAGCGTGACCCGGTGATGCGGGAAATGGAGGCGGCAGGGGTTCCGACCCGTGGCTACTTTTCTCCGGTGCACCTGCAGCCTTATATCCGCGAGCTGCTGGGTACGGGGCCGGGGATACTGCCCGTGACTGAACAAGTAGCCCGGCGCACTATTGCGCTACCTTTTCATAACAACCTTTCCAGCGCCCACGTGAGACAGACAGTGGAGATGCTTTCCGAGACGGTGAACCGGTTGGGGTAGGCGTCACATGCCTTGTGGCCTGCGCGCTGTAGGCTTACACAAGTATGCATCGGATTCCTGTCAAGAACGTCAGAAACCCCCTTTCCTGGCTCTCTAGCGGCGGTGGAACAACCTCTGGGCGCCGATGGGACGAGCTTGAAATTTCCTCAAAAGGAGACATGAGCTTTATCGGCCCGCGTCCGGCCCTGCTCACCCAGGCGGCGCTACAGGGTCGTGAGACTGGGGGTGTACAGCAATTGTTGCCTGGTGTCGCCGGGTCAGCCCAAGTCTTGGGCCGGGACAGCCTGAGCGACCAGGAAAAAGCGGCGCTCGACACGCGATATCGGCACAAGATGAATTTCTGGTTTGATTGCCATATACTCTGGTTAACGTCGAGAGCTGTGCTTACAGGCCGGGGCGCTGTTTAGATTGAGGCGGCTATGAAGCCAATTGCAGGTTCTCAAGCGCTCGCAATGTATTTGTCCTGAAATTCCCCGCCATGACCCGCACGTATAGCAAGTACATCAAGTTCGGTGTCGATGTCGCGTTGTGGAGCTTGGCCGCTCCACTGGCCTTCTGGCTGCGGCTGGAAAACCCTTGGGAGCGGTACCAGGATGCCCTTGCGGCTTACACCATCCTGGGAATTCCGCTTAAAGCTCTGATGATCTGGGCCTTCGGCTTCCACCGCCAGTCATGGCGCGGGGTGGGGGTGCGCGACCTGAATGTTCTTGTTCGCGGGGTTGGGTTGGGGGTTGTGTACCTTACCGCGATGGTGTTTTTCATCCACCTTTTTGTACCCATTCCCCGCAGCGCGGGCCTGATTGACGGTCTAGTGGCACTGTTTCTTATGGGTGGAGCGCGCCTCACCGTCAGGCTCTTTCACGAGAGGGAAGGGGGGCGTGCCGTGGATGGCAAGGTCATCCGGGTGCTGGTGGCGGGCGCGGGTGAAGCTGGGACCATGGTCGCCCGCGAGATGCTGCGCCACCCCGAGGCCGGGCTGGTGCCGGTGGGCTTTCTGGACGACGAGCCCAGCAAGCAACACCAGCGCTTCATCGGACTTCCGGTACTGGGCGGGCTGGAAGCCTTGCCTAAAGCGGTGCGCAAAGCGCTAGCGGACGAGGTATTGATCGCCATCCCCTCGGCGCCAGGCGGGGTGGTGCGCAAGGTGGTGGACCTGTGTCGCAAGGCGGGGGTGCGCTACCGTATCGTCCCGGGCGTCTACGAGATCCTTACGGGTAAGGTGTCTGTCTCGCAGATACGCGAGGTGGCTATCGAGGACTTGTTGCACCGTGAGCCGGTGCAACTGAACACGGAGGAAATTGCCGGCTACATTGAGAACCGCGTGGTGCTGGTCACCGGTGCCGGGGGCTCCATCGGCTCGGAAATTGTGCGCCAGGCAGCCCGCTTCCGGCCCCGCCGCGTGATTCTGCTGGGGCGGGGCGAGCACAGCCTTTACCAGATAGAGCGCGAACTGGAACGTAAGTGGCCCGAACTGGAGTATCGCTCGGTGGTGGCCGATGTGCGCCAGCATGACAAGTTGGCGCATGTCTTCGAGCTCCACAGGCCCCAGGTGGTGTTCCATGCGGCGGCCCACAAGCACGTACCCCTGATGGAAAACAACCCCGACGAGGCTGTATTCAACAACGTGGGGGGCACGCGGAACCTGGTGGAGCTTTCGTTGGACGGCGGGGTCGAGCGCCTGGTGAACATCTCCACCGACAAAGCCGTCAATCCCACCTCGGTCATGGGGGCCTCTAAGCGGGTGGCGGAGTATCTGGTGGAGTGGGGCGGGCGCAGGGCAAGGCCTGGGCAGGTGTTCACCTCGGTTCGTTTCGGTAACGTACTGGGCAGCCGGGGCAGCGTGGTGCCCCTGTTTCGCGAGCAGATCAGCCTTGGAGGGCCGGTGACCGTGACCCACCCGGAGATGACCCGCTATTTCATGACCATTCCCGAGGCGGGCCAATTGGTGCTTCAGGCGGGCGGCCTGGGGCGGAATGGAGCGGTTTACCTGCTGAACATGGGTGAGCCGGTGCGCATCCTGGACCTGGCCCACGACCTGATCCGGCTTTCCGGCCTCGAGCCCGGGGCGGATATCAAGATCGCCTTCACCGGCATGCGTCCCGGTGAAAAGCTTTATGAAGAACTGTTGACCGCCGAAGAAGGTACGGAGGCCACCAAACACCAGAAGATTTTTGTGGCCCGCAATTCCGGCCTGCCAGATGCCGAGTTGACTCAGTTGCTGGAGCGGCTGTTCGACGCCGCTCGCAAGCGGGATGGCGCCGAGATACACCTGGCGCTCAAATCCCTGATTCCCACCTATACAAGCTCTCTCGACGCCTGATGGGCTAGACTTTCCCCATGTGGCAACCGTTCCTGGGTACGTTGCTGGCCGCCTACCCCCTGGTAGGCGGCCCCTTGTATGCCCTGGCGGGCCTCTTTGGTTTGCGGCCTGCCTGCCGGACGGGCAGGCCTGACCCCTGGCTGGGGGTTTTTCTGGCGGGTAGCGGGCTCTGGGCTCTGGGCCAGTTGGACGCCGGCCTGGGGGTGGCGGCCGGCATCCTGGGCCAGGGGCTCTTGGGCTGGCTGGTTCTGCGGGCGGCGCGCCGGCTGGGTCCGCATCCGGCTTATGCCCTGGCTTTGGCGGGTGTGGGGCTCTGGGCTTTCTGGCGCTACTTCGAAGAGCCGGGCGGGTACCGCGAGCAGCTCTGGAGCTTCAACCCCAACGGCCTGGGCGCCTGGATGGCCCTGGGCGGGGGGCTTTCGGCGTTCTTGGTTCGGCCTGGCTGGCTGGGTACCCTGGGGTTTGTAGGGACCGGGCTCGGGGTATGGGCCTCGGGGAGCCGCACGGCCCTGTTTGGTTGGCTGGCTTTGGGATTCCTGGCCTTTTTCCTGCGGCTGCCTCGCTTCTGGCAGAGAGTGGGGCTGGTGGGCTTTTTGCTGGGTCTGGGGGTGGGAGTTTTGGGGGGCGGAAGCCTTGAGCTGGGCCGCTTCGGAACGGTGCTGGACCGGGGCTACGCCGGCAGCCAG
>JAMCQK010000110.1:805-4060 GCA_023382135.1 Deinococcus sp. | reverse complement strand
CCGGGGCTACGCCGGCAGCCAGCAGCGGGTGGAAATCTGGCGGCAGGCTTGGCGGGCCTTTCGGGAGCATCCCTTGAGCGGGGTGACCTCTTTTCCCAGTTACTTCCAGGGGCACCTCACCGAGCGGGCGGAGGCGCTTGGCATGACCGAGGCCAGTCATGCCCACAGCCTGCCCCTTCAGGCCCTGGCCGAGGGAGGAGCGCTGGGAGGACTCGGAGTGCTGGCCTGGACAGGGGGAGCGGCCTGGCTGCTTTGGCGACGGCGGGCCTGGGCGGGGCTGGCGCTCATGGCCGGGGCGCTGGCGCTCAACCTTACCGACTACACTTTCTTCTCCGCCGCGGTCTACTATCCGCTATGGGTGGGTATCGGCTGGAGTCTGCGGGACCGGCCGGTTAGAATGCCTCCATGACCGAGATGCCTGCCGAAGAGCTTAGCCTGCGGGACTTAGTTGACGTCCTCAGGCGACACCTCCGCTTTATCCTGGGCCTGCCCCTGGTGGCCGGGGCGGTGACCCTGCTCGCTACCCTGCTCATGCCCAACCAGTACGAATCCACCGCCACCGCCAGCATCAGCCCTTCCCAGGTGCGGGCCCAACTGGAGCAGAAAATCCAGGTGCAGCAGACTCCCCCGGTAACTTTCGAGGCCTACCGGGCGGTGGTCATGTCCCGGGAAGCGCTGGAAGAGGTGCGGCGCAAGCTAATCGTTCTTGGCCAGCTTCCCACCCCCTGGCAGGACGAGCGGCTGGGGCTGGAGCGCATGGCCAAGGCCTTCAAACTCAAGGACCTCTCGCCCAAGCAGCAGCCTGCCGCCGGCGAGACCCCGCCCCCGCTGGTGGTGGAACACCGGGTGCGCGCCCCCAGCCCCGAGATCGCCACGTTGGCCACCAACTACTGGGTGGAGGGCGCGGTGCGCCGGATCAACGACCTGCCTCTGGCCCGCACCAAGGCGGCCTTAGCCGCGCTGGAGGAGCAGCTTGCCGACAGCCAGAAGCGCTATGGGGAGGCCCAGGTCCGCTGGGAGGCTTTCTTCCGCGCCACCACCCTGAACCAGGACCGGGCCGAGCTGGACGCCAAGACCGGCCTGCCTGCGCAGGCAGGCGAGCGGGTAACGGCGGATGCGGAGCTGGCGGGGCTGGAGCGGGATTTGGCCGCGGTGCAGGGGCGGATCGCCGCGGTGAGCCGCGAAGTGGCCCTGCAGGCCGCCGTTGTGCCCGTGAACATCTCCCCGGACCAGATCGCCCTCGCCAACAAACGCCTGCAGGAAGCCAAGCAGAGGCTGGCCGAAGAAACTTCCCGGGTCCAGAAGCGGTACACCCAAGCCCAGGCGGTGCTGGAAGACTTTAAAAAGCGGGAGCGGATTCCCCAGTGGCAGGCGGAGCTTTCCGCTTACATCCAGCGGCTCTCCGAGGCGGGGGTTCGCCTTTCAAACCTCGAGGTCGAACTCGCGGCCAAAGGGGCCCGGCTGGCCTCCTTTCAGGAAGCCTTGGGGCAGGAACCCCGGCTGCTGGTACTCGAACGCGAAATCAGCGCTGATCCGGCATTGCTGGCCGTGATAGCCCAAGGCGGCCTGGCCGCGCTGGTGGGGCTCAAGCTCAAGAATCAGGAGCTCAACCCAACCCACCTCCAACTTTTTTCCGAGGTCTTGACCCTGAAAGCGGAACTGGCCACCCTGGCCCAGGAAAAGGAAGCGCTGCGAAAAGAGCAGGCGACCCTCCAAGGGCGCATCGACGACCTCAAGGTTAAAATCGCCGCCCAGGAGCGGGAGAAGGAGGCGGTAAGCATCGAGGCCGCCGCCAAGAAGGCCGCCTACGAGACCTTCCGGAGCCGCTACGACCAGATTCAGGGCCTCGAAGCGGACGTCCGCTTCGACAACCCTAACCCTGAGTACCAGCGCCTGCGCTCGGTCCTCATCGACGCCCAGGCCGAGGAGGCCCGCCTCATTTCCCGCATCGCCGCTCTAAAGGTCCGCATCGCCGCCCTGGACGCCCGCATCAACGTTCTCAAGGAGCGCACGGCCAAGGCCCAGGTAGAGGCCGACCGGGTGAACCAGGCGGTGGAGCTGGCCAAGAACGAGTACACCGCCGTGGCCCAGAAGCAAAACGACTTGCGCATCGAGCTGGCCTCGGGCCAAAACAGCCTCGCCCAGGTGGTGGCCCCCGCCTATCCCATCTACGAGAAGGTGGCCCCCAGGCGGCTCCTCCTTATCCTGTTGGCCGCGGTGCTTGGGGGAATGGTGGCCGTGTTCTGGGCCTTCCTGGCCGAGGCCCTGAGACCTCGGCGGGAAGCTGCTTTGTAGTTTTGTGGGGTGTTCCGCCCACCGAAATAAACGGTGCGCACTTCACCCCTTTTTTCAAGGGGGGGTTGGGGATTCATTCGTCATCCTGAACACTCCCTGTCGTCCCCAACCTTCTTGTCATCCCGGACAGCTTCCCTGTCATCCCGAACGCAGTGAGGGATCTCTCTCTTTTTCTTCTCAAGCCCAAAGCAAAGACCAAAAGCGAGATTCCTCGGCTTCGCCTCGGAATGACAGGATGGGCGCTCGAAATGACAAAGGGCTACGCCCTCGGAATGACACAGAGGGCCGCTCGAAATGACAAGTACGGGGCTTGAAACGACACGACAGGGTTCGTCATTCCGAGGAGGCCCTTGGCCGACGAGGAATCTCTCTTTCACACCGGCCCCGGCTCGGGAAAAGGACAAAAAGCGAGATTTCTCGCTTCGCTCGAAATGACAAAGGGCTACGCCCTCGGAATGACAAGGAGAGTGGGCGCTCGCAATGACACGTGCGGCTCAAAATCAACATCAGAGGAACAGTCGGCGTTTTTCTGCCCGCCTCCATGCCATCCCGAATACTCTTCCAGGCGTTTACCCTAACAATACTTGCAGTGCCAGCATGGCCGCCACCGAGACCGTGAGCAGGGTGGCCACTTCTTCGCGTGAGGCGTCTTTCAGGGCATCGGGCAAAATTTCCGCCACCGCCAGCCAGATCATGGCGCCGGCGGCAAACCCCAGACCCACGGGCAGAAGGGGTTTGAAGGCTTCCACAAATAAAAACGCGGGAACCGCCATTAGCGGCTGGGGCAGGCTGGAAAAAATACTCCAGCCGGCGGCCCGCATAACCGAGATTCCCTTGGGAACCATCACCAGGCTTATCGCCAGCCCCTCGGGAATGTTGTGAACCGCAATGGCCAAAGTGATCAAGAGGCCAAAGGACTGGCCTCCGACAAACGAGACCCCCACCCCCCCCCCCTCCGCC
>JAMCQK010000110.1:0-795 GCA_023382135.1 Deinococcus sp. | reverse complement strand
AACGCGGTCAAAGCGCGCGTTGCGCCTGCGTCCAAGGCGGCGGCAGCGGCGGCGGCGGCGGCGGTAGCAGCAGCAGCAGCAGCCCCTGCTTCGGTGGCAGCATCACCGCGACCCCTGAAGCAGCTGCCACCCCCACCCCCACCCCTTCGGCAAAGGAGTGGAGCGTCATGACGCCAACCAGAATCAAAGCTTTGCGCGCATCCAGGCCGTTCAGGTTGCCAAGGCTGAACTGGTGGTAGCGGCCCATGAATTTGTGCGAGACCACAATAAACACCAGGCCCAGCAGCACGCCCGCAACCACCCGGCCCAGGCCGTAGTTCACGCCCTGGTAGATCAGGCCGAAGCTGGCGGCCAGCATCAGCCCGGCCGCGGCCGCACCCGCGAGCCCCAGGTAGCGGCGGCTGAACTGCTTGGAGAACAGAAAAGGCAGCGCGCCCAGCCCGGTGGCAATGGCGGTTAGCAGCGCATAGCCAAAGACCGTGAGGGCGGAAGGCGGATCCACCGGGCTATCTTACCAACCGAGGTGCTACCTCATAACTTGAAGAAGCCAGTCCCGGATGTCCGTTGCCACGGCATCCGCTTGCACGTCCAAGAGCAGGTCGTGCTCGCTTTCCTGGTAGACGCGGCGGTCTTTCTGGCGGCTACCCAGCAGGTTGTAGTAGCGCATGATTGCCTCTTCCGGGACGGTGGAGTCGTAGCCCGCCTGGAGCACCAGCGCGGGGGCTTTCACCCGCGGCAGCAGCGGGCTGGTCAGCCTGGAAAGCTTGAGCAGCTCGGCGGGTAAGATAGCCCGGT
>JAMCQK010000115.1 GCA_023382135.1 Deinococcus sp. | reverse complement strand
TGGAAAGCCGCGTTGTGTTCCTTGACCACTTGCCCATAGTGGGTGCTCTGGCCCTGGCGGTAAAAGTTTCTTTCGCGAACTAGATCGGCGGCGAGACCCAAGGTCTTTGCCACGCGGCTGATGATCTCCTCGATCACCAACATCCCTTGCGGGCCGCCAAATCCCCGGAAAGCCGTCTGGGATGTCTTGTGCGTCTTGCAGACGTGGCCGGTGGCCTCGAGGTCTGGAATGAAATAGGCATTGTCCACGTGGAACATCGGTACCAGTCGCGCCGGCTCGGAAAGATCCAGGCTCCAGCCGCCGTCCGAATAGAGTTCTAGTTGCAGCGCACGGAGTTCGCCCGAAGGCTCAAAGCCCACGCGGTATTTGGCCAAAAAAGGGTGCCGCTTGCCAGTGAGCAGCATGTCCAGTTGGCGCGAAAGCCGCACGCGCACCGGCCTGCCCGTCCTGAACGCGCCCAGTGCCGCAACTGCTGCAAAGGGGTTCGCCTGTACTTCCTTGCCGCCAAAACCTCCGCCCATCCGTAAGCTCTGGACCACCACCTGGTTTCTGGGAACCCCCAGCACGCGCGCGACAACCTCTTGCGTTTCGCTGGGGTGCTGGGTTGAGGAGTGGACCACAACCCCACCCGATTCATCCATGTAAGCAAAAGATGCATGGGTTTCTAGGTAAAAATGCTCCTGGCCGCCCATCTCAAAGCTGCCCGAAAGCGTTTTCGGGCTTGAGGCCGTCTGCCTCTGGCAGAACCCACGCGACAAGCGGAAGGGGCCTGAGTGAAAACTTTTTTGCCTGATAGCTTCTTGCAGGGTCAGGATTGCGGGCAGGGCTTGGTATTCAACCTTGACCTGGGCTGTGCCATTCCTGGCGGCTTCCAGCGTTTCGGCAAGCACCCAGGCCACCGGCTGCGAATGGTACTGCACCTCACTGGGAAAAAGCGGTTCGTCGTGGCGCGCACTACCGGTATCGTTCTCGCCGGGAACATCTTTGGCGCCGAGTACCGCCACCACTCCAGGTATCAGATAAGCAGCGGAGTCGTCTAGCGAAATTACCCGCGCGTGGGCATGAGGCGCCATCACCGGCCAGGCCTGTAACGCGCCAGGAAACTTGACGGCAAGGTCATCGGTGTAAAGGGCTTCGCCGGTAACGTGCAAGGGTGCGCTCTCGTGCGGAAGCGGCTTCCCCACAAAGTCTTTTCCCAAGCGGAGGTTCTCGGGTCCTGGCTTCACGCAGGCACCTCCCCCGCGGTTTCAAAATAGAACTTTTCGAGCAGCTTCTGGGTCATTTCCAGGCGGTAGCGCGCGCTTGCGCGGTGGTCATCAATGGGCTTAAGCGTTTCTCCTAGCAGCGCTTGCGCTTTGCGCACAGCATCCAGGCCCCAGGTTTCACCCCGCAGGACTTGTTCGGCTTCCAGGGCGCGGATAGGCGTGGCGGCCACACCGCCCAGACCCAGCCGGATGTTTTGAACTTTCTGGTCCGCGGTTAGATCGAGCGCGATGGCAAACGCCACCGAGCTGATATCGTCGGCTTTGCGTTTGGCAATTTTGTAAAAGCGGCTCCGCTTTGGGAAGGGTTTGGGAAGCAAAATCGAGACCACCAGTTCGCCTGCCTGAAGCGCCGTCTTTCTATAGCCCAAAAAGAACTGGTCCAAGGGAATTTTCCGCTCGCCCTTGGCACTGGCAAGCCTGGCCTGGGCGCCCAGCGCCAACAGCAAAGGCGCCGAGTCCCCGATGGGTGAAGCGGTGGCCAGGTTTCCGCCCAAGGTGGCGCGGTTCCGGATGAGCGGAGAGGCGAAGAGTTTAAACCATTCCTGGAGAGCCTGGGGGGCATCAAGCATCGCATGGACATACGCTTCAATTTCGGAGAGCGAGAGCCCCGCGCCAAGCTCCAGCACGCTCTGTGTGTCTTGGAAAATTTTGAGCTCATCCAGGGCCTCGAGGCCGACCATCCTCTCCCAGCGAGAGTACCGAAGGTTCGCTTCCACCGCCAGGTCGGTGCCACCCGCCACCACTTTGGCGCCTGGGTTTTGCCAGAGGTAGGCGACGGCGTCTTTGAGCTTTTCGGGCCGGTAGAAATATCCGCCGTCCGCACGGTAATGAGCTTCTTTCAACGCAGGTGGCGGCAGCTTCAAGCGTTGCCGAAAAGGGTCACCCGCTTCAACCGGAGCAAGCGAGCGGGCCGCATCCTGAATAGGACGGTAGCCGGTGCAGCGGCACAGGTTGCCGTGCAGCGCTTCTATGTCGAACTCCCTTTCCCCTCGCCGGTACTGCTCGGCGAAGATGCTCATCACAAACCCCGGCGTGCAGTAACCACACTGTGAACCGCCCGTGCGCTCGCCCTTGGCACTGGCAAGCCTGGCCTGGGCGCCCAGCGCCAACAGCAAAGGCGCCGAGTCCCCGATGGGTGAAGCGGTGGCCAGGTTTCCGCCCAAGGTGGCGCGGTTCCGGATGAGCGGAGAGGCGAAGAGTTTAAACCATTCCTGGAGAGCCTGGGGGGCATCAAGCATCGCATGGACATACGCTTCAATTTCGGAGAGCGAGAGCCCCGCGCCAAGCTCCAGCACGCTCTGTGTGTCTTGGAAAATTTTGAGCTCATCCAGGGCCTCGAGGCCGACCATCCTCTCCCAGCGAGAGTACCGAAGGTTCGCTTCCACCGCCAGGTCGGTGCCACCCGCCACCACTTTGGCGCCTGGGTTTTGCCAGAGGTAGGCGACGGCGTCTTTGAGCTTTTCGGGCCGGTAGAAATATCCGCCGTCCGCACGGTAATGAGCTTCTTTCAACGCAGGTGGCGGCAGCTTCAAGCGTTGCCGAAAAGGGTCACCCGCTTCAACCGGAGCAAGCGAGCGGGCCGCATCCTGAATAGGACGGTAGCCGGTGCAGCGGCACAGGTTGCCGTGCAGCGCTTCTATGTCGAACTCCCTTTCCCCTCGCCGGTACTGCTCGGCGAAGATGCTCATCACAAACCCCGGCGTGCAGTAACCACACTGTGAACCACCCGTGCGCACCATCGCCTGCTGCACGGGCGCGAGCCCGCCTTCCTGGGCCAGGGCCTCCACCGTGTACACCTCCTGCCCTTCCAGCATGGGCAGAAGCAGCAAACAGCTATTCACCGCCTGGTAATAAGCGCCCTCCAAGCCCTGCCGCACCCATACCACCGTGCAGGCGCCACACTCGCCCTCGGCACAACCTTCCTTGGAGCCGGTAAGGCCCCGCGAACGCACCCAGTCCAACAAGGTAGTATGCGGGTCTACTCCTTCTACTTTTACCCGCTCCCCATTGAGCGAAAACTCCACTGGCACCTCCAAAGAAACGTCAAGGGCCATTCTAGACCTCACGCGCGCGTAAAACTGTGATTGGACGACTACACGGTTTTGAACCCGGGTTTGGCCAATAGACTGAAGGGCATGAGCTGGTTCGCCCGCCTCAAGGAAGGCCTTAGCAAAACCCGCGGAACCCTGGCCAAGACCGTACCCTGGGCCGCCAGGCCAGAGGAGGCCCTCGAGGACCTCGAGTTCGCCCTGATCGCAGCCGATGTGGGGGTGGAGGCCACGCAGGAAATTCTGGAAGAGGTCAAGGCCTCCGGCAAGGCTAACCTGCGCCAAGCGCTCAAAGAAGCCCTGGTGCTGCACCTAGAGCCCGACGCCCGCCGCGCCAAACTGAGAAAGCTCGGTTTCAAACCGGACGCCAGGAAGTCCGCCGTAGAGCTCCAGGGCAAGGTGATTCTGGTGGTGGGCGTGAACGGCGCGGGCAAGACCACCACCATCGCCAAGCTGGGCCAGTACTTCCAGAGCCAGGGAAAGAAGGTGATGTTCTGCGCAGGCGACACCTTCCGTGCCGCCGGAGGGGCGCAGCTTGGCCTCTGGGGTGAGCGCCTGGGTATCCCCGTGCTGCAAGCCGCTGAAGGCGCCGACCCGGCAGCCCTGGCCTTTGACGCGGCCCAGGCCCGCAGAGCGCGCGCGTTTGACCTCTTGATTGTGGACACCGCCGGCAGACTCCACACCAAGCACAACCTGATGGAAGAGCTTTCCAAGGTGAAACGGTCCATTGGCAAAGCCGATCCCGGCGAACCCGCCGAGGTCTGGCTGGTGATTGACGCCGTGACCGGCCAGAATGGATTGGAGCAGGCCAAGAAATTTAACCAAGCGGTGACCCTTACCGGCACAGTAGTCACAAAGCTGGACGGCAGCGCTAAAGGCGGGGTGCTGGTGCCCATCGTGCGAGAGCTTGGTGTACCTATCAGGTTCATTGGCGTGGGCGAAAAGGCCGAGGACCTACAACCTTTCGACGCGGGCGAATTTGTGGAGGCGCTCCTCGATTAGGCCTGTTAAACAGCCGTTCCGAGCCCTTCTGTACACAGCATAAACTCCGCGAAACACCACTCGCTAAATGTGTATACACCCCTGCGCAGTTTTAGAGATCTCTCGGCTTCGGTTCGGGATGCCACCTAGAGCCAATGAGCGCGACGGCGAACCTGACACATGTCATGCTGTGCCCTTCGACTACGCCCGGGGTGAACCCTGCAAGGAAACTATCTTTGAATCCGGGCTTGTTCTATCGCTGCGATAAAAGACGCGCTCTTCATACCAAGCATTTGTCCCAGCAGCCGGGCTAGACTTAGGCTGGTTGGCATGCAGCCTGCCTTTACCCGCTCCGAGGCTATCGTATGAACCGAAACGCACTGTTGTTAGCTTTTGCCTGGCTGGTCTCCGTAGTGGCTACCTTGGGTAGTCTGTACTACTCCGAAGTCCGGTATTTTCTCCCGTGTGAGCTCTGTTGGTTCCAGCGCATCGCCATGTACCCGCTGGCGATCATTCTGGGGATAGCCGTTTGGAATAGCGACTTCGGCATCCGCCGCTATGTCATACCGGTTGCGGTAATCGGCGCAATGTTCAGCACCTTGCACCTGATGGAGCAAAAAATCCCCGGCTTCGCGCCCACGGCATGCAAACCCCCGGTGCCTTGCACGGTGGAGTACATCCCCAGTTTTCCCATCCCGTTGCAAGCGTTCATCGCCTTTGTGTTAATTGTGCTGGCGCTTTCTCTGATCCGCCCCAGACGCGCATAGTATGGCTGACGAACCAAGGAAGACCCCGGGGCCGGACAGCAGCCCCAGGCCAAGAACCTCGCGGCATACTTTGGTTAGGCTTTGACTGCCAAAGCCTGGCTGGCCCTGTCGGCCATCTGGAAAAGCTTTTCCTTGCTGAGGGCTAGCTTGCCGTCCAGCAGCAGGCCCTGGGGTTGGTGATAATGCGCGTGCCAGTGAATCTGCGCTCCCGGAACCCTAAAGCCAATGCGTTTGAGATCGGCGTGGCGGGGGGAGACTTCCGCCGTCAAGAAGGGTTCGCCCCGGTGGTCGGAAAGCGAAGCCGCCATGATGGTGGTGGGCAGCTCGTACGGGCGCTCCATGCGGTAGATAAAGTCCGGGAAGTCGGACTCCTTCTCGAAGCGGCAGTTCTTCTCCTGGGCGTACTGGCGCATCCAGTCCAGGACCTGGACCCAGGCCTGGTAAAGACGTTCGTCATGGTGGTAGTTATTCACATTCAAAGCATACGACAGTTGGCCCGCGGGCAAGCTTCATTGACCAACAATTTGGTAACCCCTAATTAGGCAAGGGTCCACCTCGCATGGTAAAAACGGGCTAACAGCCAAGCAGTCCATAAAAATGTAACCTTGACCGCCAGCATGGTAAAGGATTCATACCCGTTCAAGGCCCCATATGCCAGGAACGGCAGATACACAACGGAAGGCATATACCGTAACCATCCAGCTTTTACTGGTAAAGGCTTCCCCTGGAGCGCGGCTACGGCTATCAAAATGCCCAGGTCTGGCATTCGATCTGCCGCCAAGCCCTGCAGCGACGCGGTGGCGGAAATCACAGCACCGAGGAGAAGACCAACCCAGCGGGTGCCCAGCCAGAACAAAGCGCCGGAAGCCAGAACTATAACGCTTGCTGCAATCCACAGATCGGCAGACATGGGTGCCCCCTAAGCAAATGCCTGGACTAATGCTAGTAGGTGTGGCCGAAAAGTCCAATTGCAATGGTCGGCGTGCGCCGCTTTCCGGTCGTCAATGGCTTTTTGGGCGCCGTACAAGCGATCACGCATCACATCGACAGCATAGCCAGCTGCTACGGCTGCGGCAAGAGACGCATATGCGATATTCAAGTCTTCACGGGCCCGGTCTCTAGCCTGGATCAACTCTGATGGGACTGCACAGGTAGCAAGCGGGACAATGCCGCCAGGAGTTCCGTCGGTTGGATCTGGAACCAATGCCATTATCTCGGCCAGGCTTGCCACCCCCACTGAACGGCCCGTGTTGAAACCGAGCAGCTTGTTTCCCTGAGAGGGGTCAGCGACTGTCTGATAGACCTCCCCTTGCCTCAAATCGACGATAACTGCCTCAAATCGGTTGGGCCGGCTGGCCTTCACCTCGACAATATTTACCAGCTTTAGGGCACCCCCATCGAATGTCAGGCTTACAAAGAGGTTAGGATCTTGAGTGGGCACCATTAGAGCATTAACGTCTTTCTGAAAACCCCCCTTAGCCTGATCCCAGTACAGTGTGAACCCCGATGCCCGAAGTGCGGCTTCGGCGGTCTTGACGGCGCGATCCTGCTTGGCTGCTTCCACTAACACCCTCAGATCCGCCGCATCGAGCGCACCGCCTGGCAAAGGTGCCTGTATCTTGTCCGAGCCACAGCCTGCAAGAAGAAGCATCCCGAAAACCAGGATCGGCGCATAGAATTTTGGTTTCATGGTGACCTCCAGCATTAGGCTGCCTACACCCCAGGGCAATTACCAAGACCCAGACCAAATTATTAAATGCCTAGCGCCATTCCACATGCTGCACATTCCGGTACCCTATTGTTGATGAACCTGTCAGACCTGCCCCCCCTGCCAGACGCGCCCGGCGTCTACTTGTGGAGGTCCAAAACCAAAGTCATTTACGTAGGCAAGGCCAAAAGCCTGAAAGCCCGTGTGACCAGTTACTTCCACGCGGAGGGAAAGAGCCTGCGGGTCGCGCGGGAGGCGGCGGGCCTCGAGTTCATCGTGACCCGCGACGAGGTGGAAGCGCTGCTGCTCGAGTCCAACCTGATCAAAGCCCACCTGCCCCGCTATAACGTCTTGTTCAAGGACGATAAACACTATCCATTCCTCAAACTGACCAACGAAGAATTTCCCATGCTGATGGTGGTACGCCGGGTGCTGGACGACGGCGCCAGGTACTGGGGGCCTTTCCCCGAAGCTGGAACCGTTAGGCGCATCAAACGGCTGGTGGACCGGGTTTTCCCGCTCCGAAAAAATAGCGGCTTCCCCATGCGCAAGCGCAGATACCCCTGCCTCAATTTCTCGATGGGGCGCTGCCTGGCGCCGTGTGTGGGCAATGCCAGCCCCAAAGAATACGCGGAAGCAGTGAAACGGGTTGAGCAGCTGCTGGACGGCAAAGCGGATGAGCTGGTGACAAGCCTCGAGGCCCACATGGAGCAAGCCGCGGAAGCCACCGACTTCGAGCGCGCCGCCGAAGTCCGCGACCAGATCTCCTCGGTCAAAGCATTCTTCGGCACCGCGCAGCAGGCTTACGATGTCGAGCTCGGCGATTTGGATTTCCTGGGCTTTGCCCGCGCGGGCCAGTACGTGCTGATGCAGCTGTATCAGATGCGCGGCGGACAGATGCTGGGCAAGACCAACCGGTTTATCGACCAGGCGGCCGATGACAGCGACGAAGAACTGCTCTCGGCCTTTATGCGCGAATACTACGTGGCAAGCTTCGCCAAACAAAAAGGAGTCAACCTGTCCACGCCGCTGCCGCCGCTGATTCTGCTGCCCTTTGAGATAGAGGACCAGCAAGCGCTGGCGGAATTTTTGAGCGCCAAAGGCCGCAAGGTGGAGCTACGGGTACCGCGGCGCGGAGAGAAAACCCGGTTGCTGGAGCTTTCGGAGAACAACGCCAAAACCGCTCTGGAGTCCGAGCTCAAGCTGCTCGAGCGCAAAGGCGACCACCCCGCGCTCAAAGGGCTGATGGAAATTCTGGAGCTGTCCCGCAGGCCCTTCCGCCTCGAGGGCTTCGATATTTCCAACTTGTTCGGAGAAAGCCCGGTGGCTTCCATCGCTGTGTTCGAGGGCGGCAGGCCCAAGAAAGCCGAGTACCGCAGAATGCGCATCAAAAGTCTTTCCGGCAGCGCCGACGATTACGCCGCGATGGAGGAAGCCCTTTACCGCCGCTTTGCCGGCAGCTTATCGGACACCATGGCCCTGCCGGACGTTCTATTAATTGACGGCGGCCTGGGGCAAGTGCGGGCGGCACAGAAGGGTCTGGAACGGGCGGGTCTCACGCTTCCGCTAGTCGGACTGGCAAAGAGAGAAGAAACACTGGTGCTCCCAAGCGGAAAAACCGTTGAGCTACCCCTCAACCACCCGGTATTGCAACTCTTGATTTATCTGCGCGATGAAACGCATCGGAACGGCCTCGAGTACCACCGCAAACTGCGCAGCCAAAAAACCTTGAAGAGCGTGTTCGACGAGATCCCGGGCATTGGACCAAAACGAAAGGAAGCTTTACTGGCCCACTTTTCCACGCTGGAAGAACTCAAAGCCATGAGCTTGGAGGAGATGGCCAAGTTGCCTGGAATGGACAAGCGCAGCGCGGAAGCGGTACTTGGAGCTCTTATTGCGCAACAAAGCAAAATGTAATCGTAGCAAGCTACCGGACTGTGAATCCCTCTCTTGGTCCTGGGATATTCAAAAAGCAAGGTGGCAGGTTGCCAGAAGTGCCCGTTTTTTAGGCCTTAGCATTTCGTTCGACTGAGCTCCGCCCTTAGCACCAGCCGCATAGCGTGCGACCACAGCAAAGGGCAGGCCGAAGAACCCCACTGCCGTGTCCAGTAGGCCAGGAAGCGGGCATTGGTACTGGAAACCGGCACCTGCTCGGGCAGGTGGCCCCAGGCGTTGCGTTGGCTTTCTACCCAAGCCAGGCACTCCCTCGCACGCTCAGGGTTATCGAGGCGTGCATAATACCAACCCAACCAAGCGGTGAGAAGCAGCCAGGCTCCACCTCCGTAGTAGGTGTCGGAAGCATAGCGCAGAAGCCCCCCGGCCCAGAGCAAGCAGTGTTCAATCTCTGCGGTAGTAGCTTGCATGAGGGGGTCGTTCTCGCCGACCACTCCAAAGGGCGTGGAAACCCAGAGCAGCGAGGCGTCCACCGCCGGGTTGCCGATGAACTTGACGAAACGCCCATCCTGAACACATTCTTCTAAAATTACCCGGCGCACCGCCTGGGCCGTCTCGAGGGCCTCCGGTCGGTAGGGAACCATCGCCATCATCCCCCCGTAGATCGAGGCCAGGGTGGCGGTATGCAACCGGGAAGGGTTTTCCTCCCAGGCGTCATAGCAAGGCTCTGCCCAGAACTGCCGGAGGTAGCCGAGGGTGAGGTCTACGGCCGGGGCCAGCAGGTCGGGAAGCCCGCTTTCCTCGCTGAGCCGCAGGTGCTCACCCAGGCTCCACAGCCACTGGCCGTAGCCGTCGAGCTGGAAGTTGGGCCAGCCATCCTCTTTCCGCTCGCCCTCGAGGGTGTACCGGGCAGGCAAAAAAGCGTTCTGGGGAATGACCTCTCCCTTTTGGGCACGCTCGATGAGTTGTTCGATATGGCTGGACTGGGCCTGGATAGCCCGTGCTGCCCAGAGGTGAAAAGCCCGGGCGCTGGCGTGCACTTTTGCTCTGTCCATGGCATAGGCAATGAAGGAGCCGTCCCTGAGCCAACAGTAGGGGTACTGGGAAAAGTCGGGGCCCGCGGGATAGGCTCCGGAAGGGTGCTGGGTATTCCTGATCAGGGCAATATCGGTATTCATGGTCCGAAATTTCAGTTACCCCTTGAGCCCAGAGGCGGTCACCCCTTCGACCACCCACCGCTGGGCCAGCAGGAAGACCACAATCATTGGGGCTACGGCAATCACCGTGCCGGCCATGACTAGGTTCCACTGGGTCTGTCCAGGATAGAGGCCCTGCAAGGTAGCCAAGGCCAGCGGCAGGGTCATGTATTCCTGATCGTTTACGATCAGCAACGGCCACAGGAAGCTGTTCCAGGAAGCCATGAAAGAGAAGATGCCCAGAGTGGCGAGGGCTGGACCGGAGGTGGGGAGGATGACCTTTACAAACGTCACTAGCGTGCTGGCCCCATCGAGGGTGGCGGCCTCCTCGAGTTCCACCGGGACGGATAAAAAGAACTGCCGCATCAGGAAGGTTCCAAAGGCACTAAAGATCATGGGCACAATGAGGCCGGCATAGGAGTTGGTCCAGCCCAGAATCTTCACGACAAGGAAGAGTGGCGTGACCGTAACGGCGAAGGGCACCATCAGCGTAGCCAGATAAACGAAG
>JAMCQK010000020.1 GCA_023382135.1 Deinococcus sp. | reverse complement strand
AACAAACCCGAAGGACCGGCACCGATAATGGTGACGTCGGTATATTCAGGATTGCTTCCTGGCCGCGTAAACTCGGACATTGGAAGACTATAGCAGAAGAAGGCCAGTTTGCATAATTTTGCAACAGGGGGGCTGGGTCAGCGCCGATAGAGCGGAAGAAGCCGTGGGTACCGGCCTCTTCGTACCGCCAGAAAACTACGCTGCTTTCTGAGCAAGGTCCTCGAGGCCCTGCATGTTTTGTAGCACCAGTTTCCCGTAACCGGAGCGGATATAGCCCTCGCGGGAAAGCTCGCCAATTACCTTGGTCACGGTTTCCCGTACCGATCCCACCGCCGAGGCAATCTCGTCATGGGTGGCCTTCACGCCCATGCTGCCACTGGTTTCCTTGTAGGCAAGCGGGGTTTGGACCAGGTCGAGCAGCGTGGCGGCGATGCGGTTCTTGAGCCGCTGGCCGGAAAGGCGCTGAATGGTGCGGTAGGTTTGTGACAATGCCGTGACCAGGTGTCCGATCAGCTGCCCGTTCTCTTCCACCGTCAGCTCCTTGGGCGAAAGTGTGTCCACGCGGGTAAGCGTGACAGCTTCGGCATAGTAAGCGCGCTCGTCGCCGGAGATGGCTTCTTCGCCAAAGAACTCGCCAGGACGCGCGAAACGGAGCGTGAGCGAGTTTCCTTCCTCGTCCACGCTCTGTAGCCGGACCAGCCCCTCGCGTACCCGGTAAAGCTGGTCTTTGGGTCCTGGCACGCCAGGGTAAAGAATGACTTCACCGGCATTGAAAGTGATGGTGTCTTGTACGCTTGTGGGCATATGAGTCCTCCTGAATCAAAGGGTAGCACCACTGGAGCATTTTGTAAACATCTATGTTTATTTATTGCACCAAAAAGCCGTCCAGGACACTTTTAAGGCCGCGTTGGAAAATTTCGCTCCAGCTTGCCGATTATGAACTACCGGATAGCGCTTTGCGGGGTGAAAGAGCCGCTACCACCAGCCTTTTCGCTTCATCCAGATGGCCAGCGTGGCCCCAATGACCACCAGTCCGCCCCAGAAGAAGGCTCTGCCCGAGGCCCAGTCGTACTCGCTGAAGGTCTTGAAGTTGGTGCCGTAGATTCCAGCCCAGAGCGTGAGGGGAAGCAACAGCGTCGAGATCACTGTGAGCCTTTGCACCACCAGGTTGAGCTTGTTGTTCTGGGCGGAAAGGTGAACTTCCAGGGCGCCGGCCAGGACATCGCGCGCGGCATCCAGGCCTTCGTAGACGCGGCCCATCCGATCCGTCAAATCACGAAACAGATAGGCGTCCGCCCCCAGGCTGGGTTCGCGCTCGAGGCGAACCAGCGCATCACGCGCCTGTGAGGAGAGCCTTCGGGTATAAAGCACCTCACGCCTCAGCGAGAAGACTTTTCTGGGCAGCTCCGTCTGGTCGCCGGCGACCGCCTCCTCTTCCAGGTCGTCCACGCGGCCATAAAGGGACTCGAGATAGTCGAAGAAGGTCTCTACTCCCCGGTCCAGTAGCCGCTGCCACAGGGCAAGGCTGCTACCGCCTTTGAAGCTTCCCCATTCGGCCTCGAGGTATTCCACCGGCTCGTTGCGGAAAGTTATCAGCGCGCGCCGCTCCGGGAAGTAGAAATACGAGACCCGCTCGGTACGGCTCTTGCTGTTATGTGGCGGCTCCAAGGTTCGTAGAATTAAGAACAGATGCTCGGGGTAGTGTTCGAAACGGCTCCAGTGGCCGATCTCGCGCGCGTCCGCCAGCGAGAGCGGGTTGAGCCCCCAGGGTTTAATGGCCTCGAGTTCTTCTGGGCTGGGGCTTTCCACGTCAAGCCAGATTTCGCTTTCCAGCGGGCCAGTGGTAGAGCCATCGGCAAGGCGCTTGGCGCGGAGCATAGGCTCAGAATACTAGTAGTTAGCGTGGTATGCGGCCAGAGCCTTCAACCAGTACCCGTTGATACCATGCTTTAACGGGTATCTATCAAGATCGGTATCCGCGCTAAAGTTTCTGTTGCCTCAATCTTCGCTGGTACTCTGGGCAATCCAGCCCAGGTAAGCTTTAGAGCCTTGGTCAATTGGTAATGCAATTATTTCAGGGACGGAATACGGATGAAGAGACTGGATGCGGGCCTCGAGGCCCCGGTATTTTTCCTCCGTTGACTTAATCACCAACAGCAGCTCGCTGTCTTCCACTATCTTGTCCTGCCAGCGGTAAACCGAGGCAAGACCCGGAACAATATTCACGCAAGCTGCCAGGCGCTCCTCGACCAGCGCCAAGGCAATTTTCCTTGCCGTTTCCAGATCCGGGACAGTGCACAAAATCACCAGGCTCATCTCAATCTCCGTTTCGCGGCAATCCAGTAAGGCCGTTTATCCAAACTCCTGTACACAACATAAACCCTAAGGTTAAGACAACCTAAACCCATCGTCATGCAAGCGGTACGATAGTGCGCTACAGTTTTTAGCATGAGACTGCCGGTGATAGCTCTCGTCGGACTGCTTGCAGCCTGTGCTCCCGTGACCACGCTTCAGATTACGGCTTCGGCCAAACCCATTCTGGCCAATAGCAAGATTGGCCTGACTTTTTACCCCAACAGCAAGCTCCTCAAGTTCGAGGAAAAAAAGGACGGTTCCAGCCAGGCTGATTTTGCGACCGGTGACGATCTGGAAAAAGTCTATGCTTTTTTCCACCAACAGCTTTCAGAGAAAGGGTGGCTCCGCTGGACACTGAAGCGTAGCGGCTTCGGCAAAACCACCAAGATAGAGGCCACTTACCAGCGCAAGGGCGAGCTCTTCAAGTTCAGACTGGACGCTGATAGCAGCAGTGACCGTTACAAGATGGAGATAGAGTTTTAGATAAGAGGCTGCTCCTACTTGTTTGTTAGCAGTAGCACTGGAGCTTGCGCGCCCGCGGTTTCTTCCGTGCCCAGATGCTTGCCCTGGGGCAGTAGCGCACCGGACTAAAACGCGTTGGAGCCGAAACCCAGCTCTAAGCCAAGCGCAAGCGATCAGCCGCCACCATCAAGTTGATACTGGATGAAGGCAGGAAAAGCAAGCAAGTCAAGCAGGAAACTTGGTTGCTAGCCGTGCTGGCCAAACCCCGCTGCTGGTTATGGGAGCGAAGCGTTTTGTAGCCGATATTTTATGCGCCCTTTTTCCGCAAAGCCTCGAGGGCGTCCCACTGCTCCTTGGTTACCGCGTCGAGCACGTTGAACTCCCCAGCGTTCCAGGCGGTCTCGCCACCATCAATCGAGATCAGATCGCCGGTAATAAACCCGGCGTAATCGGAAATCAAATATGAGGCCAGGTTGGCAAGCTCCTGGTGCTCACCCATGCGCCTAAGGGGAATGCGCTCTTCAAACAGCCGCTGAATTTCTGGCGTGGGCATCAGGCGGCTCCAAGCGCCTTCGGTGGGAAAGGGGCCAGGGGCAATGGCGTTCAGCCGGATCCCGTACTTGCCCCACTCCGCCGCCAGCGACTTGGTGAGCGCCACAACGCCCGCTTTGGCCACAGCCGAGGGGACTACGTAGCCCGAGCCGCTCTGGGCATAGGTGGTGGCAATGTTGAGCACAGCGCCTTTCTGGCCTGCCGCAATCCAGCGCTTGCCGAGCTCCAAGGTGCAGTAGAAAGTCCCGTGCAGTACTATCCCCAGCACTCTGTCCACCGCCCGGTGCGAAAGCCTTTCGGTGGGGGAGATGAAGTTGCCCGCCGCGTTGTTTACCAGCACGTCAACCCTGCCGAAATGCGCTTCGACCGCATCCAGCATCTTTGTCACTGCGTCCGGGTCGCGCACGTCAGCTGGCGTCGCAAATACTTGGCCGCCAGCTTCTGCCGTCATTTCCTGTGCGGCTTTTTCGATTACTTCCGCTCTGCGGCTGGTGATCGCCACCTGGGCTCCTAGCTGCAAAAAGCGCGTGCTCATGGAGCGGCCCAGGCCAGTGCCTCCGCCGGTCACCAGCACCACCTTGTCTTTGAGCAGTCCTGGTTCAAACATGGGTGCCTCCTAGTGGATTTATCCTACGCTAGACTGATATCGTGATTCGCGCGGTGTGTTTTGACTTTGACGGGACGTTGGCGGAGTTTACCGGCGACTTCGATAAACTTGGGCTGGAGACCTATCGAAGGTTGGGCCTAGAAACAACTAGCCCTTGCGGGCTGAGCGAGGCCGACCCCGGGCCGCTTTTCCAAAGCTACTGGCGGCACCAGAGGGCGGACGGGGCCGTTACGGTGGAGTCCGCCTTGCGGAACGCGCTTGAAGAGCTTTCGCTTGTTCCACCTTACGACGTACGGCAAGCCGCATCCGAGATGGTGGCGGGCTACGCCAGCCAGGTGGAGTTGTTGCCAGGGGCGCTGGAGGTGCTCGGATACTTTAGCCGCCTTCCCATGGCGCTCATCACCAATGGGCCGAGCGACATACAGCGAGCCGCCGTCCAGTCGGTCGGCATCGAAGGCCACTTTCAGGCCATCCTGGTTTCCGGCGACGAAGAGGTGGCATCCCGTAAACCCAACGCGCGCATCTTTCGGCTTGCGTGTGAAAGGCTGGGGGCCGAGCCTGCAAACGTCTTGATGATTGGCGACAACCTCGAGGCCGACATCCAGGGTGCCATTGCGGCGGGGATGCCGGCGCTTCACATTCAGGGCGCCAGACCCTGAAGGCTAGTCGTGCGGCTGGATCACGAAAGCCGAGGCCACCTCGTCATCTTCGCCCATGTTCATAATTCTTACGCCGCTAGTGGGACGCGAATATTGCGAAATGCTTTCTATCTTGGTACGAATTGCAATGCCGCGCTTGGAGAGCACTAACAGGTCTTCGGTCCCAACCACGCGCATCAGGGCAGCCAGGCCACCCACCTTGTCGGTGGTTTTGAAGGTAATCACGCCTTTGCCGCCGCGGCCCTGCACCGGGTATTCCGAGACCTCGGTGCGCTTGCCGTAACCCTTTTCGCTCACGGCGAGCACTTCTAAGTTGTCATCTCCCTTCGGGAGAATGACCAGCGATACCACGCGGTCTTTTTTGCCCAGCGCAATGCCCTTGACCCCTTGGGAGGCGCGTCCGGTAGAGCGCACGTCCTCGAGGCCAAACCGGATAGCCTGGCCTTCCCTGGTCGCCAGCATGGCATGGTCGCCATCTTGCGCGGTGGCTACGCCGATCAGCGCGTCGTCTTCCACCAAATTGATAGCGATAAGCCCGGCGTTACCCAGGTTCTGGTACTCGCGGATCTCGGTCCGCTTGATCAGGCCATTTCTGGTGGCGAACACGAAGTAACCAGCGTCCTCGAGGCTTCTGACGTTCAGCAGAGCCGCCACATCTTCGCCCTCCACCAGCGGCAACATGCTCACCACACTGGTGCCGCGCGCCTGGCGGCCAGCCTCGGGAAGGTCAAACACCCGTTGGCGGTAGACCCGGCCCCGGTTGGTGAAGAAGAGCAAGTTGTCGTGCATCTGGGCCACAAAGACCCGGATAGCCTCGTCTTCTTCTTTGGTCTTGCCCGCTTTGGCGCCCACGCCCCCGCGGCCCTGTGCGCGGTAGGCTTCCAGCGGCGTGCGCTTGAGGAAGCCTTGCGAGGTCATGGTAATTACCATGGGTTCGTCTTCAATCAGGTCCTCTGGGTTGAAGCCCTCCTCGAACTCGGTGAGCTGGGTGCGGCGCTCGTCGCCGTACTTCTTCTTGATCTCCGCCAGCTCGCTCTTAACCACGTCCCAGAGCTTTTTTTCGTCCTTGAGGATGGCGTCAAGGTAGGCAATAGTTTCCTGAAGCTCGCGGTATTCCTGGTTGAGGCGCTCGCGCTCGAGGCCGGTGAGCCTCTGTAGGCGCATGTCCAGAATGCCCTGAGCCTGTATTTCCGAAAGATTAAACCGCGCCATCAAGGCGTTCTTAGCTTCGGCACCATCCTTGGAAGCACGTATCAGCTCAATTACCTCGTCAATGTTGTCGAGCGCAATGAGCAGCCCTTCCAACATGTGGGCGCGCTCTTTGGCCTTGCGCAGGTCGTACTGGGTGCGCTTGTAGACGACTTCCCTGCGGTGGGATAGATAATTCCGCAGGAGTTCCACCAGCGAGAGCACCTTAGGCTCGCCGCCCACAATGGTCAACAGGTTTACGGTGAAACTGGTCTGCAAGCGGCTGTGCTTATAGAGCTTGTTGAGTACTACCTGCGGGTTGGCCCCGCGCTTGAGCTCCACGGCAATGCGCATACCTTGCCTGTCGGACTCGTCGCGCAAGGCGGCAATGTCCTCGATCACTTTAGTTTTTACCAGGCCGGCAATCTGGGCGATCAGGTCCGACTTGTTGACCTGGTAAGGAATTTCGGTGAACACCAGCATGGCGCGCCCGTTCTTGTCCTCGTTGCGTACCCGCGCACGCACCTTTAGGCTTCCACGGCCGGTGGCATAAGCTTCTCTAATCCCCCGGCGGGAGAGCTTGGCGCCGGTTGGGAAATCCGGCCCCGGTATGTGCTTCATAATTTCATCCAGGGTAATCTTAGGGTTCTCGATCATGGCGACCAGCGCGTCGATGGTCTCGTTCAAGTTGTGGGGTGGCAGGCTGGTGGCCATGCCCACCGCGATGCCGGAAGCCCCGTTCACCAACAGGTTGGGGAAGGCCGCCGGCAAGACCTCGGGTTCTTGATGGGTGCCGTCGTAGTTGGGCTTGAACGCAACCGTTTCTTTGTCAATGTCTTGCAGTAGCTCGAAGCCCGCAACCGAAAGACGAGCCTCGGTATAACGCTGGGCGGCAGGGGGGTCGCCGTCTACCGAGCCAAAGTTTCCCTGGCCGTCAATCAGGGGGTAGCGCAGGTTCCATTCCTGCGCCAGGCGCGCCAGTGTGTCGTAAATAGCCTCACCGCCGTGGGGGTGGTACTTACCCATTACCTCGCCCACGATGTTGGCGCACTTGACATGCTTGCGGGTGGGGACCACTCCCGCTTGCAGGGCGCCAAAAAGAATACGCCGCTGAACTGGTTTCAGGCCGTCGCGCACGTCCGGCAGCGCCCGGTCCACAATGACCGTCATGGCGTAGTTGATAAAGCTTTGTTTGACCTCGTCGGTAATTTCAATTGGTAGTACTTGGGCCATTCATTCCTCCAACTGGGCTAGCCCCGCGGGGCAGGTAGATGCTCCAGAAAAATGGCGCGGATACCGCGCCTTTATCTTGACTAATTATACCCTTCCGGGCGGGTTGCGTCAAAAATGGAAACGCTGTGCTGGACAGAGAAATCTTGATAAGTAGTGTTAGATATATCGCCTAACCGAACAACTGTGGCAAGCCGCCAGGAACCAGGGGCGTGCTAAGGCCGCGCCCCCCTTAAGTAAACTAAAGAATCAGAACAGAATATTAATTTGAGCCTTAACGCTTCTGAAGCAAAACTTGATCGAAGAAACCATAAATCTTCTCTAGGTTTTCTGTTGTGGTGAAGGCCGGTCCTCCGTGGGCTGCGCCAGGGAGAATGGTCAAGGCCGCACTTACCCCGGCGGCTTTGAGCGCTGCCTCGAAAAGCTTGCTCTGTTCCACTGGAACAAGGGGGTCGCGGTTACCGTGCTGGATCAGGAACGGCGGGTCGTCGGCGGAAACGTGGGCCACCGGGCTAGCCAGCCGGGCAAGCTCCGGTTTTTGCGCAGGTGTGCCGCCGAGGAGCAGGTTTTCAGCGCCCATTGGGTCAGGGCGGTTGATCAGCGAAAAATCAGTGGGGCCAAACCAGTCCACCACGGCCTGCACGCGGCTGGAATAATCCGCCCATCCGCCTTTGCCTTCCAGCTCTGTCACGCCGCCCGATGTTCCCAGCAGCGCCGCCAGATGCCCCCCAGCCGAAGATCCCCAGGCCCCGATGTGCTCGCTATCAAGCCCGTATTCTTTGGCTTTGGCGCGAAGGAAGCGGATGGCGCACTTCACGTCCTCAATCTGCGCCGGGAAGATAGCCTCCTGGCTCAAGCGGTACTCAACGGTCACGCCCAAATAACCCCGCTGGGCCAGCGGAATAATCCGTGCGAGCCCCTGTTCCTTGTTTCCTGAGCGCCAGCCGCCTCCGTGGACCCAGACCACCACCGGCATGGGTGAGGCAGGCTGTGGCTTGGGCCTCACAATATCAAGCTTGAGCGTGCGCCCTCCACCCTGGCAGAACTCAATATCGCGAACAAGCTCTACGTTTCCAGGAAGCGGCGGCGCTGCGTTTTGTCCCGCTGCCAAACCTGCTGCCAGCAACAGAATCAGTACCCGAAAGAGTAGCTTCATCATTACCCTCCGCGAGGAAAATATTCCTCGAACGCCAGTAAGCATTAGCTAGAAGAGGTTCACTGGTTTGAAGTCCGCGCCTAGCACCGTTTTTGGGTCGGCCTGGATCCAGTTCAAAGCAGAGGTATAGACACTGCGGAAATCGGTCTTGAAGCGAAGGTCGCCTTCGTCTAAATCTTCCAGATCCGGTTCGGAACCCAGCATGGCACCCTTGATTCCGCCGCCGATGGCGAACATCAGCCCGCCCTTTCCGTGGTCGGTGCCGTAGGAGGCGTTCTCGGAGACCCGGCGGCCAAACTCGGAGAAGGCCAAAACCATCACGTCTTTATCGCGGCCAATAGCCTTCATGTCTTGCCGGAAAGCGGCCAGGGTCTGGGCCAGGGTGCCCAATAAATCGCCTTGCTGCGTGGGCTGTCCCGCATGGGTATCGAAGCTGCCGATGGAGGAGTAATACACGCTAGAGCCAAAATTGCTGGCAATCATGCGCGCCACGTCGGCCATGCTTTTGGCAAAAGGGTGATTGGGGTACTGGGCCTTGTTGGTGTAGCTGCGCACCATGCCCACTTTGTCGATGGCGTGCGTGAGCCGCACCATGGACTGGCGGACCATTTCGGCGGTGCCTTCACGCGGAAGGCCTATCTCCCGAGCAAAGCTTTTGTCGAGTCCGCCCGGCAGCTTGAGCTGGAACCCATCTACGCTGGAAATACTGGGAGCTACCGCGGTAGCTCCTTGCAGCGAGAGGGGGGAGGCGTTTCCCAAATTAGTAAAGCAGAACGGGTCGTCGGCGTCATCCAGTTGGCGACCCAGCCAACCTTCGGCGGTTTTGCGGCTGGGGTCTGCGGTGTGCCAGATGGCCATGGAGACAAAGTGGCTGCGCGAGGCGTTGGGGTAACCCACCTGGGGAACCAGCGCCAACTCTCCCGACTCCCACATGGGTATGAGTGGTCTGAGGGAGGGGTGCAGGCCCATGCTGTTTCCGAGGTCGAGCACCTCCTCTTTTTTGATTGCGATATTGGGCCGCGCCCGGTAGTAGAGCTCCTGCCGGAACGGAATGAGGGTGTTCAGCGTGTCGTTGCCACCGTTCAACTGCACCACTACCAAAATTTTGTTTTTGGCCGAGGCCGCGAGCGCGGTGCGCGAGAGCAGGGTGGGGGCGCCTTGTCCGAGGGCCAGCGCGAGCATGGATTTTTTCAGGAAATCTCTTCTGTCCATTGTGGATCTCCTTGTTAGGTGTCATCCGGGGTGGGCGAAGAACCTCAAATGCAGGAAAAGATAGATTCTCCGGCTCCGCCTCGGAATGACAGCGTCAAAGCAATTGAGCCTCCGGTTTTACCAGTGCGAGAGCCCCATCGGCTCCGTCCATGAAGACCTCGAGGTCAAGCTTCTTCTCCTTGCCAGAAAACGCTCCCAACAGGTTGAGCCTGGTGAGCAAGGGGGTTTCGGAGACCCACTCCATACCGCCGTCCCAACCTTTTACGTTTGGCGGGTTGAACGGAATCTGGCCCATCGATGCGAAACCGCCAAAAAACTTGCGTGAGTCGAAGCTGCTCTCGCCCGCCGCGTAGTGCAGGCCGATCAGATATTCAACCGGGCTCTTGATGATGGTGTTTCTTGCTTCGGGGCTGTAGAAGGCGTCGCGGGTGAACAGCCACCGCAAGAACTCGCGCGTCCCCATTTCGCGAAGCACCTTGGCTCCTTCGTCCACCAACGATGCTGCGGGCTCTGGGGAGAAGTAGAAGCGCAACAGCTTGCGGCCCACGAAGCGGTAGGTCTCCGGGTGATTCGAAAGAATTTCCAGCACTTCTTCGCCGGTCTTGATGGTTTTTCCCAGGAAGGTTTTGGGTCCGCTATCGTTCCAGTCACGGCGGAACAGAAACTCTGGCTGAGTTAGCGGCGCACCCTGCTGGGCGCGCTTTACGGACCAGCCGGTGAAGGCGCGGGCGGCCTCGAGCACGTCGTTCTCGGTGTAGTTGCCCACGCCGGTGGTATACAGCTCCATCAGCTCGCGCGCCCAGTTTTCATTGGGGTGCTCCTTGCGGCTGGTGGCGTTGTCCAGGTAGATGAGCATGGCGGGGTCACGCGCCACCGCGCCCAGGATCTCGCTGAAAGGCCCGTAACCAAAGCTGCGGAAGGCGTGGAACTGGGTCCACATCAGGATGGCGCTGGCAACCC
>JAMCQK010000082.1 GCA_023382135.1 Deinococcus sp. | reverse complement strand
GGAAAAAGCGGCGTGGCCATTATTGAGGGGCTCGCCTTGGAAAGCGTACCGCCGGGGAATTATCAACTAGTTGCGCTTCCGCTAAAGATTGAGGGTGCGGATGCTTCGCCGGTGCGCGCGCTGCTGGTTTAGAGCCTGGTGAACATAACTTTGGTTCTCGTCGCTAATCACGCGCCTGCCCGCCTGGATGTAGGCAAAACCGTAACAGCTGGCCACCATACACCTTGGCGCCCCCACCGCGCCCTGCACTTTCGGCTCTCCCGTTTCGATGGGGCAGAGTTAGTGTTCACGCCTTTTTGGCGTATATCTTCACTCATCAGAGCAGGCTTGCTTGCACAGCTTTTGGCGCCTGGCTTGTCATAGGTGGGAAGGGCGTCGCTGCGCGGCTTATGCCGGCGGCGTTTGCGTCTATGACACCGGCTGCGACTTCTTGGATCATCGCCTGCGGCTTGGCCGTGCAGCCCGCCAGTAAGGGGCAAGAGCTGGGCCTGCACTTCAGCTGGTCGAAGTCAGCATCCAGCGGTAGACCTAAACTAAGCCAACTTTTAGCTGAGCGCGACCTGCCGCCCGCCGTTTTATTCCGCCACGCAGCTCTTGCTCAAAGCTACCTGGAACCTGCTCCAACCCTCACCGGGTATCAAGGCAGCGGCTTTGAAGTCTTCACCGGCTTTGAACGGGCATCTGGTTCGTCTAACCAGCGATAAACACCCGGAACGCCCAGCCGGGCACCAAACCAAGGATGACTAACAATATTGTTGCAACCACAATAGCAAAGCGGGCGGAGGAAGAGGTGCTCAATCTTGGAAGCCGGGCCTCGTCGAGAGAAGTGGCTGCGAGATCTTGACCCGGTGCCCCGGCGGGCTTTTGCATTACCACCAAACTAAAGAGCTTCAGGTAGTAGTAGGCCGCCACCGCCGAAGTAAGCAGCGCCAGCACCACCAGGCCGTACTGCCCAGCCTTGGCGGCCTCGAGAAAGACCAGGTACTTGCCCCAGAAACCCACCAGGGGAGGAAGCCCCGCGAGCGAAAAAAGCGCCAGCCCCAGCGCAACTCCTAAGAGCGGCTTGCGGTAGATAAGGCCACGCAAGGCCGCGTATGGCACGTCACGTTCGGAGATTTGTTGCAACACCGCAAAGGCCAGGCCGGTGCCGAGCAAGTAGGTGAGCAGATAAAAACCAACAGCGGGAGCGCCCGTGGGGCTAAAGAGCGCCAGCGCGGTGTAGCCCGCGTGGGCAATAGACGAGTAGGCCAAAAGCCTCTTGGCTTCGTTCTGCGCCAAGGCGCCCAGATTACCGATAAGTACCGTAAGCGCAACCAGCAGCATAAGCGCCAGGCCCCAGACATCCATGTTTTCTTGAGCCAGCACCCGCAAGAGCGCGGCAAAAGCGGCGGCCTTTACGGCAGTGGCCATCAGCAACGAGACGCTGGTGGGACTTCCTTGATAAACGTCCGGTGCCCACCAGTGGAAAGGAACCATGGCCACCTTGAAAGCGAGCGCCGCCATCACCAAGAGAAGCCCGCTGGCAAACAAGATGCCCTGGCCCTGGGTACCCGCCTCAAAACTCCCGGTGGCGCCAAAATGCAGCGCAATTCCGTAGATAAACACCGCGCTGGAGAGCGCGCCCAGCAAGAAATATTTGAGACCGGCCTCGAAACCGGCCTCGTCCCGGCGCCAGGTGGCCAGCAGGTATAGCGGTAACGAGAAGACCTCGAGGCCTAAGAGCATCACCACCAGGTTGTTACTGGAGGCCATCACATGCATTCCTAAAGCCGCGTACAGCCCAAACAGCGGGAACTCAAACTTGTCCGAGCGTGCCGCCAGCAAGAACCAGAGCACACCCAGCAGCGCCACCAACGTAAAGCCCTGAGCGAGTGAGTCTACCCGGTAAAGCCCGCCAAACAGGCTGGCAGGCTCCCCCCAGGTTCTGGCAAGGTAGGCAATACCCGCTACCAGGGTTGCGAGCGAGAGCATGCGGCTAACGCGCGCTGGCACCAGAAAGCCCAACAGCGTAAGCACGGTGGCCATGCCGCCAAGCAGGTAGAGCATCATGAGCCACCCCCCAGAAGCAGAACTAGCTGTTTAGCCGCTGGCTCCAATAATTCAGTAAACAGCCTGGGATAGAGGCCCAGCAGCAGCATCGAGGCCACCATAGAGGCGGCAAAGACCTGTTCACGGGCCTCGAGGTCGCGTGCCGCACGCGTTTCATGCTGGTGGAAAACGCTTTGGTACGCGGTGAGCGCGTACGCCGCAGCGGCAATGACCGCGCTAAATCCCAGAAGCGTAAGCCAGGGGCTCGCCTTGTAGGCGCCAAGCAGCGCCAGGAACTCGCCCGGAAAACCGGATAGCCCCGGAAGCCCCACCATGGCCATCACCAAAAAAAGGCCCAGCACCGAGAGTGCGGGGGCGCTCTTGGCAAGCCCCCCTACCCGGTTCAGCTCGAGGCCGCCGGTACGCTCCCCCACCATGCCGGCAAACAAAAACAGGCCGGAGGTATAGACCATTGAGGCCGCCAGCAAGAAGAGCGCGCCTACCATGCCTTCCTGGGTCCCGCTAAAAAGTCCCAGGGCCGCAAGCCCCATGTGCGATACACCGCCATACGCGAGCAGCCTTTTCCAGTCCTTGGCCGCAAACGCCACCCACGCCCCGTAGAGCGCGGTAAAGGCCGCCAGCAACAAAAGCAGTCCTTGCAGCTCGGCGAAGCCTTGCGGCAACAGCGGCATGGCCCAGCGGAAGAAAGCAAAAACACCCACCTTGTACAGCGTGCCCATGGCGTCCGCCAGCCCGGAAGAATGGTTCTCGGCGTGGAAGGAAGGAAGCCAGGCATGAAGCGGAAAAAGCGGGGTCTTGACCGTGAACGCCAGCGCAAAGCCCAAGAAAACCAGGCCCACCGCGCTCCCTTCAAGAGGGTGCGCCAGCAAGTCGGAAAGCAAGAAGCTGGGGCTTCCCCCCAGGTAGCGGACCGCCAGCACCGAGGCCAGCATGGGCAGCGACCCCGCCAGCGTGAACAGGGCAAAGGTGTAGAGCGCCTTCATGCGTTCTTTACCGCCAAACAGGCCCAGCATGACAAGCGAGGGTATCAGCGTGGCTTCGAAAAAGACGTAGAACAGCACCAGATCGGTGGCGGCGAAAATTCCCAGCAGGCCCGTTTCCATCATCAGGGCCAACGCCAGGAAGCGCCCCGGGACCCTGCAGAGCCAGACAGCCAAAAGCACCACCAGGCTGACCGCGAGCCACAAGAAGAGCGAGGCTCCATCCAGCCCCACCGCGTAGTAGACCCCGGCGGGCTCCAAGAGGGGCGTTTGGAAGTTGTATGCCAGACCCTCGCCAGGGTAACGCACCAAAAGCGCCAGCGACAGGACGAAGGTTGCACCCGAGGCCACCAGCGCCAAAGCACGCCCCAGTCCGGGCGCAAGCATTAAAACGACGCCCGCAACCAGTGGAAGGAACAGGGCAAGGTGGATCACCGGAACACCCCCAGCAAAATCATCAGCGCCGCCGCCAACAACAGCCCCGCTACATACAGGCGCAAGTAGCCGGTCTCGAGCCGCGCCAACGAAGCGCCCAGGCTTCCCACCATCCGGGCCACGCCCTGGTATCCAGCAAGCAGACCGCCATCGGCACCGAACAGCAGGCTTGCCATGCTTTTTAGCGGGTTAACCAGCAAGCTGTTATACAGCTCATCGGCGTAGAAGCTTCTTAGCGAGGCGTGTTGGAAGCGGATAAACCACCGGGGGAAGGTTGTGCGTTGAAAGATCTGCCACCCCAGGTAAAGACCGGCGGCGGCGACTACCGCCGAAACAACAATCAGGGTCCACTCCAGGCCCATGTTTGGTTGGTGAGGGGCTTCAAGTCCTGTCGCTTTGGCCAAAAACGGCTGAATAAGGTTGGGGAAGGGTTGGGGAAGCCCCACAAAACCTATCAGCAACGCGCCCAGGGCAAGCAGGTGGTTGGGCCACAGCATCACCGGCGGAGACTCGTGCGGGTGGGCCTGCCCACGGTACTGGCCCAAAAACACCGAGACATACCAGCGCATCGAGTAAAGCGCCGTCAGCAACGCCACCGCCAAAGCGCCCAGATACAGTGGAAAGCCATATTCAAACGAGGCCGTAAGTATGGCGTCCTTAGACCAGAAACCGGAGAGGAGCGGCAGCCCGCCGAGCGCCAACGCCCCAACAAGACCGTGGATGTGGGTCTGGGGGAGGTGCTTTTTCATGCCGCCCATCCGTCGGATGTCCTGCTCTCCCCCGAGCGCGTGAATCACCGAGCCTGAAGACAAAAAGAGAAGCGCCTTGAAAAAGGCGTGCGTAAGCACGTGAAAGATGGCCACCCCGTAGGCGCCCACGCCCGCCGCCAGGAACATATAGCCAAGCTGCGATACTGTGGAGTAAGCCACGATGCGTTTGATATCCCACTGGCCAAAAGCCGAGAGCGCGCCATAGACGGCGGTCGCCAGGCCTACCAGCGCGATCAAGAGTGAAACATCCGGGGTGTTCACGTAAATGAATCCGCTCCGCGCCAACAGGTAGACGCCAGCAGTCACCATGGTGGCCGCATGGATCAAAGCCGAGACCGGGGTTGGCCCCGCCATGGCATCCGGCAGCCAGACCATCAGGGGGACCTGGGCACTCTTGCCAATGGCCCCCAGGAACAGAAGCAGGCCCGCCAGCGGTAGCAGGCTGGAAAGCGCTTGAGAGGCCTCAATCTGCTGCTTGAGCCCGGAGACCGACAAGCTGCCAAAGACCGCCCAGAGAACCGCCATCCCCAGCAAGAACCCCAGGTCGCCGATCCGGTTCACGATGAAGGCTTTGCGCGCTGAGTCCGCGTTGACCCGGTCGTGGTACCAGAAGCCAATCAACAAGTAGCTGGCAAGACCCACCCCTTCCCAGCCAATAAACATCACCGGGTAGCTGTCGGCCAGCACCAGCGTGAGCATCATGGCGATAAACAAGTTGAAGTAGGCGAAGAAGCGGCTGTACCCGGCATCTTTATGCATGTAACCGATGGCGTAGACGTGGATCAGGAAACCCACCCCGGCAACGATCATCACCATCAGGCCGGACAAATTGTCCAAGAGCAGGCTGAAGGGAATGCCGGGGAGCCAGTTCTCAACCTGCCAGCGCGCTCCACCCTGCAAAAGCATCAGAACACCCAAGAGGAAGCTGCCCAGGACCAGGCCCGAGGCAATGACCCCAGGCAAAGGCTCTTTCAGCTGCTTGCCAAAAAGCCCCAAAAGAGCGAAGCCCAGCGCCGGCAAAGTAATGGTGAGGGGAAGCAGAATGCTCTCTGGCATGGTTATCCTCGCAGGCTCCGTAACTCATCCACGCTGGTAGTCTCGCGGCGGCGGAAAATGGCAATGATCAGCCCAAGGCCCACCGCCACCTCGGCGGCGGCAATGGCGATCACGAACAAGGCCACCACCTGGCCGTCCAGCACCCCGAGCAGCCTGGAAAAAGTAATTAGCGAAAGATTGGCGGCGTTCAGCATCAGTTCCACCGACAAGAAAACTAAGATGGCGGTCCGGCGCGTGAGGGCGCCATATGCGCCCAAGGCAAACAGGAGCGCGGACACGACAAGGTAGGTCATGGGCGCGCTCCTTCCTGTTGGTCTTGAGGCCTCTTGCCGGAAAGTGGGGGTGCAATCCGCTCGGGTTCCACCAGCAGCATCGCGGCTACCGTTGCAACTAGTAGAAGAAAGCCCACCAGCAGCACCGCATACATCCAGCGCTCGGGCTGGTAAAGCAAAGGGCCAAGCGCCTGCGGCAGCCCGCCTTGAAGGCTAGCGGGGTTTGCGGGGGCTTGAAAGCGGCTCACGGCATAGACCAGGACTGCCGCCAGCGAAACCCCGCCCAAAAGCGCCAGCGGCTGGAGCCCTGGCAAGGGGTCCGGGCCGGCCTCGCTACGGGCGGCGGAGAGCAACATGATTACGAAGAGAAACAGCACTACAATCGCCCCGGCGTAGACGATCACCTGAGTCATAGCCACAAAGCGGGCCTCGAGGCCTGCATACACCGCCGCAACCACCAAAAAGTTGGCAATCAATGAAAGTGCGGCATGCACCGCGTTCTGCGCCCGCACCACCCCAAGCGCGGTAGCCAGCAAGAGCACCGCAGACACTACTTCCCAAAAGCTCACGAGTGTCCTCCTTCGTGATGGTCATCGTCGACAGGGTTGTCCCGCCACGGCTTGGGTGCAGCGCGTTCAACTCTGGCTTTAGGCGGATTCACACCTTCCAACTCCACGCGCGCGTAAGGCACCGCATAACCCGGCTTTACTTCGCGGCCGGTGTAAGTAGATTCACGGCGCTGCGGCTTGGTGCCCTGGACTTCCACCAGCAGGTCTTCCTTGCCGTACACAAAGTCCGAGTAGCGGTAGTCGGCCATCTCGAACTCGTAGCCCATCACCACCGCGCCGGTGGGGCAGGCTTCCTCGCACAGACCACAGAAGATGCAGCGGAGCATGTTGATCTCGTAGACCTTGGCATAGCGCTCCCCTGCCGAGGTAGGGTTGGCCGGGTCGTTCTCGGCGGCTTCTACATAGATGGCGTAGGCCGGGCAGGCCGCAGCGCACAGGCTGCAGCCAATGCACTTCTCGAGGCCGCCCGGATGCCGGGTAAGAACATGCCGCCCATGAAACCTGGGCTTGAGAGCCACCGGGGCATCCGGATAGGGGATGGTCACCGGCCTGGTAAAAAGCGCTTTCAAAGTAATGCCCAGACTCTGAGCTAACGCGGCAATGCTCAAGCGGCACCCCCTTTGGCGGTTTTCTGGCGTGCCGGCCCTGAGAGCAGCACCGCCAACAAAACAAGAACTGATGCCAGAGAGAACCAGTTCAACACGCTAATGCTGGCGCCCGCCGCCACCACCAACGCGCTGAGCAAGAACCAGATCAAAGCGGCGGGAAGCAGCCTTCCCCAACCAAAGCGCATCAGCTGGTCGTAGCGCAGCCGAAACCAGGTCGCGCGTATCCAGATGAACACGAACAAAAAGAGCGCCATCTTGAGGAACATCCAAAGGAACGGTATGTCCGGCAAAAAGCCGGGCATCCGCCAACCGCCCAAAAAAATGGTGGGGATCAGCGCGCTGGCGGTAATCAGGTGCACGTACTCAGCCATCTGGAACAGCGCCCATTTGATCGAGGAGTACTCGGTGTTGTACCCACCCACCAGCTCTTGCTCGGCTTCGGGCAGGTCAAAAGGGGTTCTTGCGGCTTCGGCCATGGAAGAGATAAAGAAGAGTGCAAACGCTGGGAATAGCGGAAGGATTAACCAGCCATTGTTCTCCTGCCAGGCAACAATGTCTTGCAGGTTCAAGGAACCCACCAGAAGCGCCGGCGCCAGCAAGCTCATGCCCAATGAAAGTTCGTAGCTGATGAGTGCGGCGGAAGAACGAAGCGAACCGAGCAGGCTGTACTTGGAGTTCGAAGCCCAACCAGCCAAGAAAATTCCGTAGACCGCCATCTCCGAGACCGCAAACAAGTAGAGGATGCCCACATCCAGGTTGATAACCCAAGGGTCCCAGCCGAAGAAAGCGTGCTTGGGACCAAAGGGAATCAGGCCGAAGCCCACCAGCGCAAACGTGATGGAGATGATGGGCGCAAGCAGGAAAACCAGACGGTCCGCTTTGGAAACCACCAGGTCTTCCTTAAAGATGCTTTTAATGGCATCGGCCAACGGCTGGAATAATCCCAGCGGCCCTACGCGGTTGGGGCCCAGGCGCACCTGGAAGCGCGCCAGCAGGCGGCGCTCGACGAGCGTCATATAAGCAAATGCTGTGAGCAAACCAAACACCACCAGAAATGCTTTTACGCCGGCCGCCAGCAAGGAGTCGGTCATGCGCCACCTCCCGCCGGCATCAGCAGGCGCACGGGCACACTGCGTCCAGCCCAAACACCAAGCGCGGGCAAAAAGAGCGCGCCTTTGGGCAGCTTGTCAGAAAGTTTCACGGTGGCCTTTTGAACGCCCACCGGGGTCTCGACCTCAACCATCGCTCCGTGGATTAGTCCCTCACTGCGCGCGGTTTCCGGGTGAGCCTCAAGGGTCATTTGAAAAACCCTGGCCACGGCACCGGTGAGTTGGTGAGCTTTCCACATGGTAGGGCGCAGGTACACCCCGCCGTGCATCCTCTGCGAAGTAACGGGGGTTGGCGAGGGGGACTCCGTGGCCCACAATTCCCCGGGAGAAGGGACTTTGAGCCTGTCTGCTAGCGCGCTAGCAGCTTGACGTACCAGGCGGATGGGGGATTTCACACCCGCCGCCTCGGCAAAAACCGCAAGCGCTGCTACCGCCCCGTCGGCTTGGCCGCTGTCCAAGGGGCAGGCCTCGAGGCCTAAAACCCTCCCTTCCAAGTTCACCATGGTCCCCCGCTTTTCGAAGCTAGTGACCGCCGGAAGTACCACGTCGGCGTATTTCACAACCGCTGGTGAGAGGTGCGTTAGGTGCAGCACACGGAAAGCGAGGCCCTTGAGCTGCTCCTCCGTCGGCAGGTAGCCATAGAACGCAGCTTTTGACGCCACTTCATTCCAAGCCCGCCCTCCTTTTGCAGGAGTCAGGCCAAGAGCCTCCAGACCTCTCGCGTTCGCCGCGGGTGTCATGGCCATTACTTTGGCATTTAATTTTTCGCCTAAGGCTTTGGCTTTCTGCGCGGCATCAAAATTGTTGAGGACCCCAGCGCCGAGAATCATCACCACTTTCTTGCTTTCCTCCAGCCGCTTTTTGGTCCAGGCAGCAGCCGCAGCAAGACCGGCAGGCGCTTCGCCCTGGCCCAAGAGAGCCGAGATTAAGGCCGCCTCCTGTCCCGGCGCGTGCGTTCCCGATGCCCCCGCCCACCTGGCGATGCTGGCTGGATACGAGCTGAACACCGCCAGTTTCTTCCCGTCGCGTTCCATGCGCTCTTTGATGTTCAGGTCGGCAAAAGGCGTGCCGTGGTTCATCTTGGCTGCGGGCTTCAAGTTGCGCACCAACTCGGACAAGCGAAGATGAACCACCGGGGCTTCTTCGCTCGGCTCTCCCAACACCAGAGCAAACTCCGCATCCAGAAGTTCATCAAAGGTGGACGGCGAGAAAGCGCTCGCGGGATAATCGGTTCTTCCAGCAAAATCATGGTGAGGTGTTCCCAGCGCTTTGGCCAACTCACAAGCAGCCAACCCCTCTTCCAGGGTGGCGTCACCGTTCAGGTAAACACCAATCTCGGTCTTCGAAACACCCTCGAGGCCGCGCTTGATAACCTGGGCGGCTTCTTCCCAGCCAACCTCGACCAGTTTTCCATCCTTGCGGACTAGCGGTCTGGCGATCCGGTTCTCGTTCACCCACTGGTGCCCAAAACGCGCGGCATCACTAATCCAAACTTCGTTTACTTCACGCCGTTCCGCCGCGCGAATGCGCTCCAACTTTCCAGAGCGCGTGTCGGCCATAATGGCCGAGCCCGTGGCGTCTTCCATCGAGGTGGTATGGGTCTCTCCATACTCCCAGTTGCGGGCGCGGAAACGCGCGGTCCGGTCTAGCAGCGCACCCACCGGGCATATATCAACAATATTCCCGCTAAAGTTCGAGGGCAGCCCTTCCTCTTCGGAGTTAATGAAGGTGTGAACTCCGCGTTCGATGAAGTCGAGAACTTCGTCGCCGGGAACTTCTTCAAAGTAGCGCACACAGCGCTTGCAGTGGATGCAGCGCTCGCGGTCCAGGACAATAAACTCGGAAAGCGGATGATGCTTGTCCACGTGGCGCCTGGTGAACTCGGAGCGGGTGTACATCGGCAGTTCCATTGGGTTAGGCTGATAGAACTTATCAACCAAACCGTACTCGACCGTGCGGTCTTGTAACTCGCAGGCCCCGCCTTTGTCACAGGTCGGGCAGTCAAGCGGGTGGTTGAAGAGTGTTAGCTCCACCATGCCGGACTGCGCGTGTTTCACCTCATCCGAAAGGGTGTCAATAGCCATACCTTCCGATACCGCAGTAACGCACGAGGCTACCGGCTTCGGCATCCAGAAAATTTTGGGTTGGCCCTTCTCGTCCAAAATCCAGTTGCCATCCGGCCCTTTGCGCGGCGAACCAGCCTTGACCAGACACATCCGGCAAGCACCCACCGGAGACAAATGCTTCTCAGCGCAGAAAAGCGGCACATCGAACCCGGCGTGAAAGATGGCGTCCATCGCGCTGGTTCCCGCCGGCACGTCTACGAGGCGGCCATTCACTTTAACGTTTACACCCATGCTCCACCTCGCCCATGCTCTCCCCCGCCTTTAAGCTCAGTTGAAGGCTACTGCGCTCTTGGGTTGGCGTGAGGGGAGAAATTCCTTTGAGTGTTCCTCCTGCCCTCTCCACTCGGGCGAAGGTTGGGGTGAGGGCTATAGTCGCCAAAGATCTCATAACTAGCTCCACCCCAGCGCCGAGAATCAT
>JAMCQK010000227.1 GCA_023382135.1 Deinococcus sp. | reverse complement strand
TCAGCGCAGTGTAGTGTAATGTAGTGTGTCAAGTCCTTTGTTGGCAGCTTCGTTGTTGTTTCTTTGGGTCCTCCCGGCCGCTGATTGGCTTGGATTCATCTTGGGCATATTGCTTTTCTTGGTTTTGTGGCGCACCCCGTACCGCGAAGAATTCTTGTGGTTCTCTCCCCTCCCCGGACTTATCCACTTGTTGGGTGGCCAAGTACGGGATCAAGCTTGGACTGTAGCCCTGAATAACTGGGGAATGACAAGCTTGTCTCTTGGCCTCTTTGGACTTACGGCTTCGGCCATGAGCAAGCGGAGCCGGTGGGCTGTGTCGTGGAGTTTGCCTCTTGTGTTGCTAAGTCCAAACAGCGTTACTTTGGCGCTCATAATCGGTACGCACGGACTGTGGATGTTTGCGCGTGAAAGATATTTGGCAAACCAGCTTGGCCGAGGCTTTCACTATCAGAAATCTGCACTTTTCACCGCTGCTTTGCTCGTATGCATGCTGGTGGCCAGCGCCATCTTCCTTGCTCCTGCCTTCTTACGGGCGGCTCCGCTTACGCTCCCTGCGGCGGCTGGGGAACAGCAGCTTGCCCGCGACGAAATTGGCCAAACCACAAAGAGGGTTGGCTCACGCTTCAGACTACCGGCTGAAACCCGCCCCGCCGAAGAGCAGCCGTTCATAGAAATTTTGAACAGTGCAACACTCTTGTTCGTGGTTTTAGCGCTTGGGCTACCCTTGCTCATTGTGGTGCGCCAAAAACGGAAGCGTAGGCAATGGGCGGGTTTACATGTTTTAGCTCCGTTTGTAGCAATAACCACCGTAAGCCTTCTTGTGTAGTGGTTTGTGCTGAATCAAAGCGGACAAGATGACACAGCGGCATTCTTGCCTACTCCATCACCGTCTATGCAAGCTATAGAAGAAGTTTCAGGGAAGCTGGCTCCGACCCCAAAGCGGTCCCGACCCTCCCTATGGTAGGGATGGTCCTGGCTGTGTTTGGCTCAGCGTTGCTTGCCGCGCTTATGCTGCGCTTTCCGTGGCGTGAGCTGTTGAAACCGCAAGGTTCGTTTGAACCATGGGCACTTTTTACTAACCGAACCGTGAGCCCTCCACATGGTCGCGGTATCCGGTGCGCCTACCGTCAGTTTCTGTGCGCCATGCGACAAATAGGTCTTGGCCGGAAAAGGGCTGAAAGTCCCCGTGAATACGCCAGGCGGTTGGGCCTGGAGGAAGGCACGAACCAACTAGATGAGCTTACGACTCTGTATGAACAGGTTAGATATGGCGCGGCTGGTCTAGAGTTAGAAAGCGAACGGGCTGAGCGCTTGGCCGTGGAATTACCAAAGTATTTTAGAAAAATTAGCGAGACAAAGGAGGGCCCGGGTTGATACAGCCTTGGCACCAAAAGCTCTCTGACAACGTTGAACGTGTGGTGGTGGGAAAAACTGAAGAGATCCGCTCAGTGGTAGCCACACTGCTGGCTGGAGGACATCTCCTGCTGGAAGATGTACCCGGCACCGGCAAAACCACACTGGCGCGGGCGCTTGCGAAAAGCCTGGGCCTCGAGTTCCGCCGGGTACAGTTCACACCGGACTCTTTAGAAACAGTGACTTCGGGTAAAGAGATGGTTGGGGCGCAAAAGAAGCTGCGCCAAGTGCGCGTCGAGCCAGAGCTCGAGGATTATCTGCTCGACATCATTGGCGCAAGCCGCAAGGCTCCGGGCGTGGTGTTAGGGGCTTCACCCAGAGCCGGTCTCAACCTGGAACGCTTTGCGCAGGCTTTGGCCGCATTGGCAGGACGAGAGTTTGTGATTCCGGACGACATCAAGCAAGCGGTGATTCCAGTCTTGGCGCACCGCTTAATTCTCTCCTATGAAGCCCGCCTCGAGGGCACGACCACGGAAGGCATTTTGCATAACATCTTGAGCCAGCTGCCAGTTCCGGTCGAAGTGGAGCGGTAAGGAAAGGTTTTCGGCGTGGTGGCTCTGGCCCTAACTCTTGGCCTGTTGGCGCTGATCGTTTCGGCGCCTTTGTGGGTGCGTGGATCTGGTAGATTTTTTGTTGCCCACAAGAGACTTTTCCCTGGCCGGGGAGTAAAAGGAGGTCTCGAGGTCTCTTTTACCTGTCCCTTACCGGTTTTTCTGCGGGCCGAGCGGGAAAGCGCAACTTCCCTTTCCCTGCTTCCCGGCGGTCGCCGGGCCTTGGCGTGGTGTCGGTGGGCCTGGCAAGAGACTGTCGACTGCAACCCTCGTAGGCGGGGAAAGTATTTACTACCAAAAGTCCGGGTGTCCGCGCGCTACCTGTTAGGCCTATGGGAACGTGAGGTTGTGGTGCCTTTTATTCAAGATGAGGTCTTGGTCTACCCCTTTACCTTTGAAATGCCTGCCCCAAACCTGCTCCTTACGTTACTCGCCGATGGCCCGGAGACCGCTGGTGGCATTGAAGACCCGGCCCGTGTTGCGGGCGTAAGGGATTATCTCCCTGGCGACCCCGTGAACCGCTTTCACTGGAAGGCCACCGCGCGGCAAGGCCATCCCATGGTCAAGGAGCTTGCCAGGGTAAGGAGCAGCAGCCTTTGGGTCCACTTGGATCTGCAAACGTTTGAGTCGCGGTCAACCGTCTACGTCGAGCACGCGGCAAGTTTGGCCGGCGGCCTGCTCCTGGCCGCCGAGAAGGAAAGCTTGGCGCTGGGTCTCTCGTGCGGGACGTACCAGTCCGAAATGAGCAGAGGCCCCCGACACCTTGCGCGACTTCTAGCCTTATTGGCGATGGTTCAAGGTGAGGCGGACCCGAGTCTGGTTCCTGCTCCTCCACCCGGGGCCAGCATGATCCTGATTACCCAGGAAGCTTCCCCAAGCATTGTTGAGGGTGCGCTCAAAGCCAGGGTAAGGGCCAGCCGTGTACAACTGGTTTTGTTGCCCGAGGGTTTTTATCTTCTTCCGGGAGAAAAGGGCCGGCCCATGTTTGGCAAAACCGAGGGTGTATTGCGTCTGCTGAAAAAGCGTTTGCTGCTGCAAGCCGAAGGTGTGGATGTAAAGATCGTCCGCGGCAACGACAGGCTGTTGCAGTTCTTTGCCCGGCCTTTCAGTTCCATGACATATCACTGAAGTGGGTTTGCACAATAGCCTGTTAGCGAATATTTTTGGCCGGCCGGAGTAGCATGATGTCGTGTTCCCCGTGGCATCCCAGAAACGACTAGCAACCGTCGCCTTCTGGTTGCTGTGCCTGAGCTGGGGCTCGACCTATGTGGCGATTAAGCAAGGCCTCGAGGCCCTGCCTCCTTTCTTCTATGCGGGCCTGCGATTTGCGCTGGCCGGGTTGGTGCTCGGGGTCTGGATGTTTTTCCGTGGAAACCTGACCCGGCTTGAAAAGCCGGACTGGCTGAGAGTGGTACCGGCTTCGCTCTTCATGATCACGGTGAACTACGGGCTTCTGAACTGGGGTATTGAGCGCGTGGACTCCGGTCTTTCCGCCGTGGTGAACCTGGCCACGGTGGCCATCTCGATGCTGGGTTTCAGCCTGGCGTACCGGCAGGAGCCTTTTGCTTGGACCAAGGCGGTGGGCATTGGCACGGGCGTTCTGGGGCTTGGCTTGCTGCTTGGTCCCAGCGCAGCCTCACTCGGTCAACAGTTAGCTTCCTCGAGGCCTGCTGAAGAGCTGGCAATTATCGCCATTGCCCTGGGTTCAAGCTGTTATTCCTGGGGAACCGTGCTGGTGAGGCCGGTAGCGCTCCGCCACCCGGCCATCACCATGTCGGCGGTTCAGATGATGATCGGAGGTATAGGGCTTCTTGCGCTCAGCGGCGCAACCGAAACTATTCGGCTCGATACCTGGCGGCAGATATTCGCACCTACGATTTTTGGCAGCCTGATGTACTTGGTGGTGGTGGGTTCGCTCCTTGGCTTCACCCTCTACCAGTACCTGCTCAAGCGCTGGCCCTCCTCGCGGGTGGCGCTCTACACGTTTGTTTCACCGGTGATCGCGGTAATGCTGGGGTCTCTACTGTTCGGGGAGACGATTACCGGCAGAGAAGTCGGCGCGGCCTTCTTGATGCTGTTTGGCGCCTATGTTGCCGGACAGCTGGGAAGAGCAGGTGTGACCAAGAAAGCCTATGAGTAAAGAAGTCCTTCAAGAGCTTTCCAAGCTGCTGCCCGCAGGCAGGCTTCTGACGGCCGCGGCCGCGCTCTCGCCGTACCAGTCGGACGCGCTCACCGCGTTCAAGGCCAAGCCATTGGCGGTGGCGCTCCCCGAAAGCGCCGGCGAAGTGATTGAAACCGTGCGCTGGTGCGCAAAGCACCAGATTCCTTTCGTGGCGCGCGGCAGTGGCACCAGCCTTTCGGGTGGTTCGCTGCCGATTGATGGCGGACTGGTGATCGGGCTCAACCGGCTCAACCGGATTTTGAAGCTCGACCCCAAAGAGCGCGTAGCGGTGGTAGAGCCGGGGGTGGTGAATCTGGATGTTTCCAAGGCCGCCGCACCCTTCGGGCTGTATTACGCGCCCGACCCTTCCTCGCAGCCGGTATCGACCATCGGCGGTAATCTGGCCTTCAACTCTGGCGGCGCGCACTGCTTGAAATACGGGATGACCTCGAACCACGTACTGGGCGCGAAGGTGGTGCTGCCCACGGGCGAGGTGGTGGAACTCGGCGGCGAAAGCCTGGAAAACACCGGCCCCGACTGGCTGGGCCTGTTCGTGGGTTCGGAAGGGCTGATGGGGGTCGCGCTTGAAATCAAGTTGCGGCTGCTTCCAAAACCAGAAAAGTACCACACCGTTCTCGCCGCCTACGACTCGCTGGAAAAAGCTGGTAGCGCGGTGGCCATGGTGGTGGCCAGCGGGCTGCTGCCCGGCGCGATGGAGATTATGGACTCGCTGGCTATCGAAGCCGCCGAAGCCGCGGTGCAGGCGGGATACCCGCAAGATGCCAAAGCGCTTCTGATCGTGGAGCTCGAGGGCGAAACTTTGGAAGTGGAGGCGGAGGCCAGGCATCTTTCAGAGGTAATTGAGGCCTCGAGGGCTTACAAAGTGCAGATAGCCAGGAACGAGGCGGAGCGAGCAAAAATCTGGAAAGGCCGCAAGGCCGCCTTTTCGGCGGTGGGGAGGCTCTCGCCGGATTACATCGTGCAAGACGGGGTGGTGCCGCGCTCCAAGCTGGGACAAGCGCTTTCTGAAATCGAAAAACTTTCTTTGCGCTATGGCCTCCGGGTGGCAAACGTTTTCCACGCCGGCGACGGAAACCTGCACCCGCTGATTCTGTACGACGGCCGTGTTCCCGGAGAACTTGAGCGGGGCGAGGAACTGGCGGGAGAAATCCTCAAGCTGTGTGTGGCCCTGGGAGGCTCGATCACCGGCGAACACGGTGTGGGCATGGAAAAAAAGCGCTACCTGCCCGCGATGTTCGCCGAGGCTGACATCGAGCTGATGCGGAAAATTCGGCAAAGCGTGGACCCGCACGAGCTGTCGAACCGCGGAAAGATGTTTCCGGGTGGCGAGGCGGAGGCTCTGGTGCGCCAAGGCTTGCATCCTCTGGAAAAGAGGGGGGTTATCTCACGTGAGTAATTATCGGTTGCTTATTACAACCCCCCTGGTCTCTGGCCGCTCCTCCGCAGGGGAGGGTAACCCGGTATCCGGGAGACACCTATGGTGATCAAGACCCCCACCATTCCCGAAATACAAGAGGCGGTCAAGGCCCAGCCACGCCTATTGTGCAGAGCGGGCGGCAGCAAGCAAGCCTTGTCTGGTGCAGATGGATCTGTGACGCTGGATGTTTCGGGGCTTTCCGGGGTGCTCGAATACCAGGCGGGCGAGTTTGTGTTTACCGCGCTTGCGGGAACGCCGTTATTGGAAATTGAAAAGATGCTATCGGAGAAGGGCCAGTACCTGCCCTTCGACCCGCCGTTAGCGGATGCCGGAGCTACCCTGGGTGGAACCGTGGCCGCCGGGCTTTCCGGGCCGATGCGCTGGCGCTATGGCGGGGTTCGCGACTTTATTCTGGGCGTTAAGTTTGTGGACGGCGAGGGGAGCCTGGTAAGAGGCGGCGGCAGGGTGGTGAAGAACGCAGCCGGCTTTGACCTGCCTAAGCTGATGGTGGGAAGCCTCGGAAGGCTCGGGGTGCTGGTGGAGCTTTCTTTCAAGGTGTTCCCTGCCCCCCAGGCGACCCGCACGCTCAGGGTGGCCTTTGGGCGGTTGGAAGAAGCCCTCGAGGCCTGCCTCAGACTAGCCGCTTCAGCTATCGAGCTCTACGCGTTGGATTTCGAACCCCCGGCCGGCCTCGCACTAAGGCTTGGCGGCCTGGAAAAAGCGCTTGAAGAGAGGAGCAGAAGGCTCTGGTCGTTCCTTGGAAAAGACGGCGAACTGCTGGAAGGCGAGAGGGAGGCCCGCTATTGGCGCGGCATCAACAACTTTGGCTGGGCGGGCGGAAAACCGCTGGTCAAGGTGGCGCTCACGCCGAAAAAAATTGCGGGCCTCGAGGCCGCACTCTTGCACAGCAGTAACCCCCTACCCTCTTCCACCCGGCGCTACCACGCCGCCGGACATCTGCTGTACATGGCCTGGGACGGCTCATGGACAGAGCTCGACACGCTGCTCAAAACCCAGGGACTTGCGGGCCTGGTGCTCGCCGGAAACCCCCTTAGCCCCGCTTTGGGAATAAACTCGGCACATCCCTTCGGCGAACGCGCAACCCGCGCATTAGACCCGCAAGGAAAGTTCGCAAGATAAGCTACTTCTATGCAGCACAAGATTCCTGTTGAAAAGCTGGGGCCCCAGGGCGAGACGATGGCGCGCGCGGTGGAGCAGTGCGTTCATTGCGGCTTCTGCCTGCCCGCGTGTCCCACCTACCAGGTCTTGCAGGAAGAAATGGACTCGCCCCGGGGCCGGATCTTCCTGATGAAGGAAGTCTTGGAAGGGAGCCTGAAGCCCGTGGACGCGGAACCCTACCTGGACCGCTGCCTGGGCTGCCTGGGCTGCGTGAGCGCTTGTCCGAGCGGAGTTGCCTACGGCGAGCTGATCAGTTCTTACCGCATGCATCAGGAAGCTACGCGCCGCCGTTCACCCCTGGAAAAAGCCTTTCGCTTCGGCATTCAAGAAACCCTGCCCTACCCCGCGCGTTTCCGGGCGGCCGCTTTGTTCGGCAGCCTGGCCAAGCCCCTCGGCTCTTTGCTGCCAAAAAAACTTAGTGCGCCCTTGGAGCTTTTGCCCAGCGCCCTCCCCGCAGCCAGGCCGCTGCCAGAGCTTTACCCGGCGGAAGGAAGCAGGCGGGCACGGGTGGCGCTTCTGGCGGGCTGCGCCCAGCAGGTGTTGAGGCCCGAGATTAACTGGGCTACGCTCAGGGTGCTGGCAAAAAACGGGGTCGAGGTGGTGATCCCCAAGAGCCAGGGCTGCTGCGGAGCGCTTTCCATGCATACCGGCGAACGCGCACGAGCTCTGGCTTTCGCCAGGAAGAACCTCGAGGCCTTCCCTTCGGACATTGACGCCATCATCACCAACGCCGCGGGCTGTGGCTCCGGTATCCACGAATACCTGCTGCTGTTCAAAGGAGAAGCGGATTTCGATAAAGCGGCGGGATTCGCCAAGCAGTCCAAGGATGTCTCGGTGTTTCTCTCCGAGCTGGGCCTGCTGGCTCCCAAGGCGCTTCACTCCCCGGTGCAAGTGGCCTACCACGACGCCTGCCACCTGGCCCACGCACAGGGCGTTCGGAGCGAGCCGCGAAGTATCTTGAGTTCCATTCCAGGACTAGATCTCGTCGAAATTTCCGAAGGCGATCTGTGCTGCGGCTCCGCGGGTAGCTACAACCTGGAACAGCCGGAGATTGCCAACACTCTAGGCCGGCGCAAGGCCGCCAATATTGTGGCTTCGGGCGCCAGGCTGGTGGCCACCGGAAACATCGGCTGCATTACCCAGATTGAGGCAGCGCTCAAAAAACAGTCACCGGAATTCAGGGTGCTGCACACCCTCGAGGTGTTGGATCTCGCCTACCGGGAAATTTTGGGCTAGACCATGCGGCGGCTTTTAGAGGAAAGTTTTCGGGCAGGCCTCGAGGCCTGCCATCCCGCGCTGCTGGTGCAGGCCCACCTTCCCAGCTCCAGGCCGAGTCTAATTCTTTCCTTAGGCAAGGCGGCGATCCCCATGCTCCAGGCCGCCCAGGCAGTCTTCCCCGGCGTGAAGGCGCTGGCGGTGAAGCCGGACTACGGCGATCCCCCGCCACAGCTTGAGAACACCGAAGTTATTTTGGCGGGCCACCCGGTACCGAACCAAGAAAGCGTGCGGGCGGCGGAGCGGGCCTTGGAGCTGGTCTCCCTGCTGGCGCCAACAGACTTGCTGCTGGTGCTGGTCTCGGGGGGCGGGAGCGCGCTTTGGTGTGCGCCTCACGGGATCAGCCTGGAGGAAAAACGCGGCCTGACCGAAAGCTTGCTCTGCTCTGGGGCGGATATCGAGGAGATTAACGCGGTACGCAAGCACCTCTCGAAGATTAAGGGAGGCAGGCTGGTAACCGCAACCAAGGCCAGGGTGCTCGCGCTTTGTATTTCGGATGTTCCTTCCAATGATCTCTCGGTGGTTGCTTCGGGACCCACTGTGCCGGACCCAACCAGCTACCAAGACGCCCTCGAGGTCTTGGAACGCTACCGCCTTAGCTTGCGCGAGAGTGGCGCCGTCAAACAACTGAAGCGTGGCCAGAAAGGCCTGCTGCCCGAAAGCCCCAAACCTGGCGACGCCAGTTTCGCGCGGGTGGAGAACAGGCTGGTTGGCTCGAGCATCAACTTCCTCGAGGCCGCCAAGAAGTATCTGGCAAAACGTAATTACCCAGTGCTGATTCTTTCGGATCGTTTTCAAGGCGAGGCCAGGGAGCTGGCCCGCTTCCACGCGGGCGTAGTAGAAAGCATCCGCAAAAACCACCAGCCGGTGGCCCCGCCGGTAGTACTGCTTTCCGGCGGCGAAGCCAGCGTAAGCGTAAAGGGCAAGGGTCTGGGAGGCCGCAACCAGGAATTTCTGCTCTGGCTGCTCTATTACCTGAAAGGAGCGGGGGTGTGGGCCCTGGCGGCGGATACCGACGGCATTGACGGGAACACCACGGCCGCCGGGGCAGTGACTGGGCCGGATAGCTGGTCCCGCGCGCTGGCGGGACGGCTGGATCCCAAAGATTTTTTGTTCGATAACAACGCCTACGGGTTCTTTGACAAGCTGGGAGATACGCTGATTACCGGCCCCACCGCCAACAACCTTAATGACTACCGGGCCATCTTGGTTTTTTAGGGCATGTTCCCATAAAGCTCATGCATCTTTGAGGCGAGCCTTTACACTATAGCCGTGTACTCTTTCTCGCAGGCCGCGCGCGCCCTAAGACAGCATCTCACCAGTACTTTTGCCACCCTGACCACTTCGCTGGTCTCTTTTACGCTGCTTTTCCTGCTGGGCTTGGTGCTGTGGAACCTGAACCGGGTGGTCCAGACGCTGGAAAACGACCTGAATGTATACGCCTTCATCAAGCCGGGGGCGGATTCCGAGAAGCTGCTGGCGGAAATTCAAGCCTGGAGCGATATCACCGAGACCAAGTTAATCAGCCGGGAAGAAGCGCTGGCAGACCTGCAGCTTTCCTACCCCGCGCTCTCGAAGGCCACCGAGCTAATTGATAACCCGCTCCCCGATACCCTTAAGCTCACCCTGGCCGACCCCTCGCTGGTACGCCAGGTCGCGCGCAGGCTTGAAAGAATGGACAGCATCGGCGACGGCAACGTGGAATATGGCGGCGCCATCACCGAGCAGATGGTGAAGGTGCTTGGAGGCGTTAGGCTGGCGGTCAACTTGTTGATCGTGCTGCTGCTTTTCGACACCCTCTTTAGCATTATGGGCACCATCCGGCTCTCGATTGAAAACCGGCGCGAAGAACTGCGGGTGATGCAGCTGGTTGGCGCTACCCGGCGCTTCATCCAGGGGCCTTTCATGGTGGAAGGCCTGCTGCTTACGCTCAGCGCGGCGGTGTTAGCGCTTGGACTGGGCTGGCTGGCTTACCACTTTCTGGCCACAGCGCTGCAACAGCTGCTCCCCTTTGTGCCGGTCTTGGGTACGCCGGACATAGCGCGCGCCGCCCTGGCAATGTTGCTGCTTTCGATCGCACTGGGCGTGGGCGGCGCTTACTTGGCAAGCCGGGCCAACTTGCGCGAAACCGATCTATGAAGCCCATGGCGCCAAGCTCCAGACCCAGCCAGCGGCTCGGGCCGGCAAACTTCCGCCCGGCGGTCTTGATAGTATTGTTGGCTCTTCTTCCCGTGGTATCCCTTGCGGCGTCACTCACCGACCTTAAGAAACAGTTGGACCAGAACAAGCGGCTACAGGATGTGCAGCAAAAGCGGATCCAGATTCTCAACCAGGAACTAAAAAACTTGGACGCTACCACCAGCGCCCGGCTGGGAGGCCGCAACCAG
>JAMCQK010000007.1:7782-10569 GCA_023382135.1 Deinococcus sp. | reverse complement strand
CTCGGTGCCGGGCACCGGAACGGGCTTCCTGCGCCCGCTTTCATCGGGCTCGCCCAGCTGCACGTACTGACACTTAATTGCTTCCAGGCGATGTTTTCCCACAAAGCCCAGCGGTAGCGTGAGCCACTGGAAATGAACCCCTTCTTCTCTCGCTTCGGCAACCTCGTGCGGGAAAGCGGGCATCTCGGCCTCGGTGCGGCGGTAGAGCACCGTTACCTCGGTAGCGCCCAGGCGCAGCGCCTCGCGGGCCACGTCCATGGCGGTGTTGCCGCCGCCAATTACCGCCACGCGTTCGCCAACTCTCACGGTCTTTCCGGTCTTGAGCGCCTCGATAAAAGGCAACGAATCCCAGACGCCTTCCAAATGGTCACCTTGGTAATGAACCTCGACGTCTTTACCCAAGCCGACACCCAGGACGATTGCCGAGTAGCTGGTCTCTAGTTCTGCCAGCTTTTCGGGTGTATCGATCGGTTCCCCTAAACGGAGCTCCACCCCCATGCGTTTTAGGGCTGCCACCTCCAGCGGAATGGGTTCGATGTGCTGCCGGTAAGGCGCAATGGCGAAGCGCACCAAACCCCCTGCTTCCTTGCGGCCCTCGAAGACCGTTACCCGAAAGCCCCTGGCGGCCAGCTCGCCCGCCGCCGCTAAGCCAGCCGGGCCAGCGCCAATCACCGCGATTTTGTCCTTGGTAAGGGGCACTGCTTTCCGCAACGGTATTCCTTCTTGCAAGCCATAGTCGGTCGCGTAGCGTTGCAGGCGGCCAATCTCCACTGGCCTGCGCCCTTCGTGCAGGAGTACGCAGTGGCCTTCGCAAAGCATCTCGGTAGGGCAGACCCTGGCGCAGGTGCCGCCCAGGACATTTTCTCGCCAGATGATCGTTGCGGCGGTTCCCGGTTCACCGCGGGCAATGGCGCCCACAAAACCAGGCACATCGACGCTTGCGGGGCAGGCTTTTAAGCAAGGTGCGGGGGCATACGGCCCGCCGCACTCCAGGCAGCGTTCGGCCTCGAGGCGCGCTTCAAACCCAGATAAAGCTGTCTTGGTCTCCTCAAACACACCGGGTAGCCGTCTTACTACGCCTTCGTTAGCGGGCATGGGCATCTCCTTAGCGGATTGGGGCTGGTAGTGAGAATCTGGTTTTCCCATGGGTCACCTGCTCCAAGTCTCCCCGCCACACGCCCGGTTTTGCAGGGCCAAATGTCCTTAAAAGCTTGCGCCAGAACGCTCAAGAAGCTAATATATTAGCCATGTACGGTGCGCTACGAATGATGGAGGTTCCCTGTCGGTAGCTTGCGAATCAGGCTATTGGCGGGGCGCGCGTGCGCCCCAGTTTTTTTGCCTAGGCAAACCCGCCAGGGGGGCATAGAGAGTTGCTATTCCAGGGTAGCCAAGAGACCAGGAATCTATGTTGCAACCCCATGCCTGATGAACTAAAGCCCGCGTCCTTTTCGGGGCGCGATAAGGAGAACGGAATGAGCAAAACCTTTTACATCACCACACCCATTTACTACGTAAACGCAGACCCACACATTGGCCACGCCTACACCACCATCGTGGCGGACTTCCTGGCGCGCTGGCACCGGCTAGATGGTTACGAAACTCGCTTCCTTACCGGAACCCACGACCACGGCGAAAAGGTTGCCCAGGCGGCCGCCAAGGCGGGCGAGAAGCCACAGGCTTTTGTGGACCGCTTTAGTGACCGGTTCAAGGAAGCCTGGAAGCTTTTAGAGATCAGCCACGACGACTTCATCCGGACCACCGAGGAGCGGCATAAGAAAGTGGTGGCCGATATTTTGCAAAAGGTCTACGACGCGGGTGAAATCTACTATGGCGAGTACGAAGGTCTGTACTGCGTGGGCTGCGAGCGCTTCCGCACCGAAAAAGAGCTGGAAGATGGCAAGTGCCCCGAACACGGCATCGCGCCCGAGCTGCGCAAGGAGGGCAACTACTTTTTCCGCATGGAAAAGCACCGGGACTGGCTCAGGGAGCATATCCAAAAGAACCCCGGGTTCATCCGGCCTGAAGGCTACCGGAACGAGGTGCTCTCGATGCTCTCGGAACCGGTGGGCGATCTTTCTATATCACGCCCCAGAGAGCGTGTGGCCTGGGGAATTCCGCTGCCCTGGGACCAGGCCCACGTAACCTACGTCTGGTTTGATGCCCTGATTAATTACGTGTCCGCGCTGGGCTACCCAAACGGGCAAAAGTACCAGCAGTACTGGCCGGTGGTCTGGCACCTGGTGGGCAAGGACATTGTGAAACCCCACGCAGTTTTTTGGCCCACCATGCTGAAAGCCGCCGGTATTCCGCTTTACCAACACCTGAACGTGGGCGGACACCTGTTGGCGGATGGCCGCAAGATGAGCAAGAGCCTGGGCAACGTGATACGGCCTTTCGAATGGGCTGAGCGCTACAGCGCCGATGCGGTGCGTTTCTATCTACTGCGCGAAACGCCCTACGGCCAGGATGGCGTGGTAAGCGAAGAAGGCCTACTGGACCGCTACCACGCCGACTTGGCCAACGATCTTGGGAACCTGCTCCAGCGGCTTAGGGTTATGCTGCAGAAGTATTGCGGCGGCAGGCTGCCCGGACCCGCGCCGGCGGACTCTCAGGTTGCCAAGGAAGGCACCGCGCTCGCCGCCAGGCTTAGGCCGCTGGTGCGCGAGCTCAAGTTCCACCAGGCCCTCGAGGAAACCCTGCAGTACGTGCGTTTGCTCAACCGCTACGTAAACGAGCAAAAACCGTGGGAGCTTGCCAAAGAAGAGTCCAAGGCAAAAGAGCTCGGCG
>JAMCQK010000007.1:0-7772 GCA_023382135.1 Deinococcus sp. | reverse complement strand
GTACTTCTCCCCAGCGCAGGTCAAGCGATATTTGGTCGTTGGCCAGCACTAGAGGGTAGCGCTTGGTGATTCCCTTGAGTTCGAGTGCCACTGGATTCATTGTCACAGTCTACCCAGCCCGTGGATGCGAACACCGTTTGCTCAACCGCTACGTAAACGAGCAAAAACCGTGGGAGCTTGCCAAAGAAGAGTCCAAGGCAAAAGAGCTCGGCGGCGTGCTCTACACCGTGGTGGAGGGCGTCCGGATTGCCTCGGTTCTGCTCGAGGCCGCGCTGCCCGTGAAGGCCAAGGAAGTGCGCCGCGCTTTAGGCCTGGGTGATTTCACCCTGCAAGAAACAGAGCGGTGGGGTCTTGCGCCCGCTGGCGCCTTGATCCCAGCCGATGCGCCAATACTTTTTCCCAAGCTGGAACACAGCGCCACCCATGCCGAAGATCCCCAAACGCCCTCAGCCGGGCCCATCGGCATCGAAGACTTTGCCAAAGTGGAACTGCGGGTGGCCGAGGTGGTGAAGGCCGAAAAACACCCCAAGGCGGATAAACTGCTGGTACTCACACTTTCATTGGGGAGCGAAACCCGCACGGTGGTCTCGGGCATCGCCGAGTGGTACACACCGGAATCGCTATTGGGCAAAAAGTTAGTGCTGGTCTCCAACCTTAAACCCGCCAAGCTACGCGGGGTGGAGTCCCAAGGCATGATTCTTGCGGGGGAGGACCACAAGGGGCGGATTGTGGTTGTGACGCCCGATGCCGACCTGCCTGCTGGCGCAAAGGTTCGCTAGCGAACCCGTACCCTAGACCTCTTCCGCTGGAAGAAGGGGTTCGCGCTGTAGTTATACAGGCGAGCCTGTAAAGCCATGCGAGATCAGGAATAGCTACTGTGCGCTTTCCAGGTCTGGGCGCAACTTCACGGCGTCGCGCAGGTAAACGTGCCGTACCTCTTTCTGGGGGATCTCGGTATTCCAAAGAATCATTACTCTAATCACGCGCGGGAGCGAGCCCGGCACCGGTATTTCGCGCGAATTAATCAGCGGCACCATCTGCATCCCGAGTTGTCGGGCGGCTTCGGCTGGAAAACAGGCCCGCAGGTCATCCGTGAGCGTGAATATCATGGCGCCAATCTGGTCGTGGTCGGCTATCTGGTTCACCTCGAGCATCTTGGATACCAGGTCGCGCGTCGCGCCTAAGATCGCCTCTTTGGTGTCCTCTTCGACTGTTATCGCACCACGGATGCCTCTAACCATTGCCGCAGATTGTACCAGAGAGAGTCTGCGGTTTCTTAGACGGGCGCGGCTCAATTGCGGAAAAGGCCTCAAGCTGATACAGTATTAACGTTTTTGCCCGCACGACCAAGACCGTGCGAGAGGAGCTCAGCATGAAAGAAGCCATTCACCCTAAACTGGTACCCGCAAAGATTATTTGCGGTTGCGGACATGTAATCCAGACCTTCTCGACCAGGCCGGAAATCCACGTAGAAGTGTGCAGTAACTGCCACCCGTTCTTCACTGGCCAACAGCGGTTCGTGGATACCGAGGGCCGCGTGGAGAAGTTCCAGAAGCGCTTCGGCAGCTCGTACAAAAAGGCCTCCAAGGCAGCCAAGGTAAACTAGTCTCAGAAAACTTCAGGCCCGCTCCGGCGGGCCTCTTTTGTTGGGGTAAACTTTTTTTGCTTATGCCTCACCTACCCTTGCACTCAGGCTGGATTGAAGTAGTGGTTGGCCCTATGTTTTCGGGAAAATCTGAAGAGCTTATTCGCCGGGTGAAGCGCGCGCTTATTGCCCGCCAGAGTGTTCAGGTCTTCAAGCCGAAGTTGGATGACCGCTACCATGTGGGCTACGTGGTAAGCCATGACGGAAAAAAAGCAGAGGCTTTGCCGGTGGCGGGTTCGGCTGAAATGCTTGAACAATTGTCCAGTCCTTTCCCAGAAGTTGTTGCCATAGACGAGGTGCAGTTTTTTGACCCTGGCCTGGTGCCAGCGGTATTGGAGCTGGCCGAGCAAGGGGTGAGGGTGGTGTTGGCGGGGCTGGACCTAGATTTTAGGGGGGAACCCTTTGGAATTGTGCCGGAACTTTTGAGCCGGGCGGAGTACGTGGAAAAATTGGCGGCAGTCTGCCCTTGCTGCGGCGCTCCCGCCACGCGAACGCAACGTTTGGTCGATGGTGAACCCGCACGCTACCGCGACCCGGTAATTCTGGTGGGCGCCAGCGAGAGCTACGAGCCGCGGTGCCGCAAGTGCCATCGGGTCAGGCGGGACTAAACGACTGCTGCTTTTCGCTTTGGCTTGACGCTGCAGGGCCACATCAAAATCAGACGGTTTCTTATCGCCAAGTTCAGCTTTTTATTTTGGCGAACCGAAGCTCGAGCACGCCGTTTTTGAGTGAGGCCTCGGCGCTGTTTTCTTCCACCTTTTCCGGGAGCGAGAATGCCCGTGTAAACTGGCCGCCGCTGCGTTCCCTTGTGGTGTAGGTGCCATCGGGCAAAAATCTTCTCCCAGCCAAGATAACTTGCTGGCCTTCTTGGCGGACCTCGAGGTCGTCCGCCTTTACCCCTGGCAGGTCCACCAGCACGCGGAAAGAATCTCCCTCGTCCAAAATGTCCAAGGCCGGAATCCAGCTTTCGGCCAGACCGCTTGCGGTGTAACGCCGGGCGAAGTCCTCCAGCTTAGCCCTTATCTCCTGTAATTGTTGAAAGGCATCCGAACGCTCTAGTGAATCTGCCATAATTAGAGGGTAACATCCATAAGCATGGCCAGTGTTCCGGTGCTCACAGGGCCTACCGCTTCTGGCAAGACACAGCTGGCTCTCCAGCTGGCGCAAGAGGCAGGCATTGAGGTAATTTCCGCCGATGCCTCGCTGGTATACCGCGGCCTGGACATTGGTACCGACAAACCGGGCCTTGAGCTGAGGCAGACGGTTCGGCATCATCTCATAGATATCCTTGAGCCCAGCCAGGCTTTCAGCGTGGTGGATTTCGTGCGCCTTGCGGAAGAGGCCATTACCAACGTTCTGGAGTTGGGGAAGATTCCTTTGGTGGTTGGGGGGACCGGTTATTACATTCGGGCGCTTTCCGAGGGCTTTTATCAGGTGCCAGAACCAGGCCTCGAGGCCGAGGTCTCGCTTTGGAATGAGCTCAACCTGCGGGGCGAACAAACCCTTTTGCAAGAACTGCGCGCTCAGAGCCTCGAGGACGCCGAACGGGTGGCCGGCAACCCGCGCAGGCTGGTGCGGGCGCTGGCTATTTTACGTACTACGGGGATACCCCCCGCTCAATTACCGCGAACAACCCCCAAGTTTCTTTACCGAAAACTAGTGCTCTGGCCTGAATGGGACTGGCTTCTGCCCAGGCTGGAGGCGCGCGTGCAGGAACACTTTGAACGCGGCCTGGTTGCGGAAGTTGCTGGTTTGTTGGCCAAATACCCCGAAGCTTCCCCCGCTTTTCAGGCCATTGGGTACAAGGAAGTGGTTGACCACGTCCGGGGCAGGCGCGGCTTGGAGGCTACCCTGGCCAGCGTGGTTCGCGCCACAACCCAGTACGCCAAAAGACAGTACACCTGGTTCCGCAAAGAGCCTGGAGAAGTAGCCTATCTAGCCAAGGGCGACGGGGCAGCTTGGGAGGGCTTTCTCGGTTGGTTTCGTGCTGGACCCTAAACCAGTCCCCTGAGCATCAGGTTCCAGTACAAGAAAGGCAGCCCGTAGCGCTTCAAGAGCCACATGTCATAGCGTTCCTTCTTGGTGTCGATGAGCGGAATAGTCGGGTGCCACTCGTTGGGTGTTCCGTAGATGAACTCCGCCAGCTGAAGTTTGCCGTAACCCGTCACCAAGGGGCACGAGGAGTACCCGTTGTACTTAGCCTGTGGGGTTTTGCCGCTCATCACCGAAAGCAGGTTCTGAACCACCACCGGGGCCTGCTTGCGCACAGCGGCACCGGTCTTGGCGGTGGGCAGGTTGGCACAGTCACCCAGCGCAAAAACATCGGGGTAGCGCTTGTGTTGCAGCGTATTGATATCCACGTCAACCCAGCCAAGCGCGTCCCCTGGAACAGCCAGCGGCCCATTCTTCAGGAAGTCGGGGGCGCTTTGCGGCGGCACCACATGCAAGAAGTCAAAGGGGATGGTCTCACGGCTCTTGGCCGGGTCGTTCTTGAGCTCAAAAATTGCCTCTTTCTTAACTGGATCTACCGCTGCCAGTTCCCGGTAGAAGCGGGGCTCGATACCGTACCGGGCTACCACCCCTTCCAGCACCTTCCGAACCTCGGGGGTTCCGAAGAGCGTGGTGCCCGCCGAGCCGAAAATTACCTTGGTGTCTTTCAGGATGCCCTTGCGGCGAAGATAGTCCGCGGAAAGGTACATGGCTTTCTGGGGCGCGCCGCCGCACTTGATAGGCGTACCGGGCGCGGTAAAAAGCGCGGTGCCGCCTTTGAATTGCCGCAAAAACTCCCAGGTCTTGGGAGCGAGGTCGAAGCGGTAGTTGCTGGTGACCATGTTCTTGCCCAAGGTTTCGGCCAGGCCTTCCACTTTGTGCCAGTCGAGCTGGATCCCTGGGGCCACCACCAAGAAGTCATAACCGATGACGCTGCCCCCGCGCGTGGTCACCAGCTTGTTCTCGGGGTCAATTTCCTGGGCGTAATCCTGGACCCAGTGAACGTTACGCGGCACATAGCGCTCTTCCGGGCGGGCGGTGGTATTGGCCCCCACTACGCCGCCTGCCACCAGGGTCCACATTGGTTGGTAAAAGTGTGTGCTGGAGGGCTCAATGATTGCCATATCGGTCTGGCCTGCGCGGGCGAGCCTGGCAGCCAACGTGATGCCTGCCGTGCCACCGCCAATAATTACGATGCGATGGTGCAGTTTCTTTAGCGTGGATACTGCACTAGCTGCGGACTGGCCATGGGAGAGTGTAATAGCCATTGCGAAATCCTCCGGCAATCAGGATACCCCGCCGGAGTATTCGTTTCCCGGGCCAAATGTCACTTAGCGTTGTCGCGCTGGCAGATGAGTAAGATGGAGCGATATGTTGGCGAGCGAGATTGTCCAAAACGTAAAGCGAAAACAAATATCGCCCTCCGAGATTACCGAGGAGTATCTAAGGCGCGTCGAAAAGCACAACCCCCGCCTGCGTGCCTTTTTGCGGGTTAATCCACGGGCAGCGGAAGAAGCGGGGGAAGTGCAAGCCCGAGTTTCCAGCGGGGAAGACCTGCCGCTGGCGGGCGTACCGGTGGCGCTCAAGGATAATCTGTGCACCCAGGGCCTCGAGACCACCTGTGCCTCCAAAATTCTAGAAACGTTTGTGCCTCCCTATAGTGCCACCGTGGTGGACAGGCTCTGCAAGGCGGGCGCAATTGTGCTGGGCAAAACCAACCTGGACGAGTTCGCCATGGGCTCTTCCACCGAGCACTCGGCTTTTGGCCCCACAAAAAACCCATGGGATCTAACCCGTGTTCCCGGCGGCTCATCGGGCGGTTCGGCCGCGGCGGTGGCGGCGGATCTGGCTTCGGTTGCCCTTGGCTCCGACACCGGTGGCAGCGTGCGCCAACCCGCCTCGTTCTGCGGCGTCTACGGCTTCAAGCCCACCTATGGACGGGTATCCCGCTATGGGCTGGTTGCTTTTGCCAGCAGCCTTGATCAGATTGGACCGTTCAGCCGCAGCATCCAAGACCTTGCCCTGCTGATGGACGTCATCGGCGGCTTTGACCCAAGGGACAGCACCAGCCTCGAGGCCGCACCCCGCTTCCGTGAGGCGTTACGGGAGAAGCAGGCAGGCCTGACTATCGGGATCGTTAAAGAGTCCATGGAGGCGGGGAACACCAGAGGCGTGGTGGCGGCGCTGGAGAACTTCCGCTTAACGCTTGCGAAAGAGCATGTACGCTTTGTGGAGGTAAGCATTCCATCGCTCCAGTACGCGCTCGCCGCTTACTACCTGGTGGCGACTTCGGAAGCAAGCTCCAACCTGGCGCGTTACGACGGAACCTTGTTTGGGCTTAGGGTAAAGGGCGAAGACACTACCGACACCATGAGGAAGACCCGTGAAGCGGGTTTTGGGCCCGAGGTTAAACGGCGTATTCTGATGGGTACTTTTGCGCTTTCCTCTGGCTACTACGACGCCTATTACGGCAAGGCGCTAAAAGCCCGGTCCAAGCTCAAGGCTGATTTCGAACACGCCTTTGCCCAAGCCGATCTTTTGCTCACGCCCACCAGCCCCTTTCCCGCTTTCAAGCTGGGAGACAAACTCAATGACCCGCTTTCCATGTATCTTTCGGATATCGACACCGTGGCTATTAACTTGGCGGGCCTGCCCGCACTCTCCATTCCGGCGGGGTTTGAAGACGGCCTTCCTGTGGGCGTGCAGCTAATTGGCAGGCCCTTGCACGACGAAAGGATCTTCAGCCTCGCCAAGCTCTTCGAGGACGCGAGCTCTGGCCAGTTCTTGCGGGTGGCCCAGGGCTAAGTATCTCCTATAGTGAGTTTGACCCTTCGGTCAAACTCACCAGGGCCGGAGGAAGTAAGGAACACAGCGCGGCTTTTCAAGCCTTTCGACAAACTTGGACTGGAGATACTTGGATCCTCGGCAAAGACGCGCAATTATTTGCGTTGAAGCAGAGCAGCGGTTTTCAAGCAAGACGGTTTGGCGCTTCTCGCGTTATACTTCTGCAAGGTAAGAAAGGCCTTTTTATTTTTTGTATAAGTTATGGCATACGCAACCACTCCGCCCCCCGTGGGTGCAACCAACTACAGGCTCGCCACCCGGCTTGCCCGCCGGTTAAGGCAGGCCTCGAGGCCTGTTTCCAAAGCGGAGCTGGCGCGCGAGATCTTGGCCAGCCCCCAGCTTCCACAAATACGCGTTGCCTCGCGCATGCTGGACGAACTACTCGACGGGCGCTTTTACCAAGCCGGGGAAGAAATTGGGCTTTGGGAGTGGAGGTATAGCTTCCCACCCAAGGGCGAAGCAGTGGTGGTGCTCGACCTCGAGACCACCGGCCTTTCCTCGGGCGAAAACGAAATTATCGAAATTGCGCTGGTGCGGCTGGAAGGCAGCGAGCGCATCTCCTTTTCCAAGCTGGTTGACCCCGGCATAGCGCTGCCCCCTTTTATCACCCGGCTCACCGGTATTACCCCCGGCGACCTGGTGGGGGCACCTAGCGTTTACGAAGTGCTGGAAGAAGCCTGGCCGCTGTTGGCTGGCGCCACCCTGGTGATCCAGAACGCGCCCTTCGACCTTGGATTTTTGAGGCCGCGTTTGCAGCGCATTGGGTATAAACTAGACAATGAAGTGGTGGATACTGTTCTTTGGGCAAAGCGTGCTCTGCCGGGGCTTTCGCGCCGCGGGCTCGATTCCCTGGCTTGGGCGTTTGACCTGGGGCAAGTGGCCGGACGCCACCGCGCCTTGGGGGATGTCGAGGCCACCCTGCGAATTGCGCACGAGATGTATTTTATGTTGACCGCCGGCAAGGCAAGGAGCTTGGGACAAGTATGAACGGACGCTATGTACTCACCAGCAGTTGCCTCAGTACTGGAAGCATGCATCTGACGCGCACTCTGCGTCAAAGCCTGATGGGCCAGGACAGCGCCCGCTTCGTGGATGAAGAGGGGGAGGTCTACGAGTGCAAAGTTAACTGGGCCGCGGGCTGTGTGGAGGGCCTGGGCCCTTACTACACCAAGCGCAGGCTCGCCGTCAACGAGGTCATCGTGTTGGGCTTTGAGGGTGGCCGGGTGAACCTGCAGGCCATGAACCAGCGCCCCCCCAAGCCTGCTCCCAGGGTTCAACCGCCGCAAGAAGCTCC
>JAMCQK010000122.1:313-10598 GCA_023382135.1 Deinococcus sp. | reverse complement strand
CCCCCCGGACGCGGGCATTCTCCGCCAGGTTTTCCTGCTCGATGATCTTGATATTCGTGAGCGCCACAGCACAAGCCACCGGGTGGCCAGAGTAGGTGAAGCCATGCATGAACACCCGGTCCGGGGCCGAAAGACGCTGATAAATTGCCGGGCTGACCCCTACCGCGCCCAGCGGCACATAGCCAGAAGTAATGCCTTTGGCCATCGAGGTAATGTCGGCGCTGAAGCTGTATGTTTCTTGCCCGAACATCCCGCCGGTGCGGCCAAAGCCGGTGATCACCTCATCGGCAATCAGCAAGATACTGTGACGCTTAAGAACCGGAACCATGGCCTGCCAGTATCCTTCTGGCGGCACCACTACTCCCCCGGCGCCCTGCACCGGTTCGCCGATGAACGCCGCGATGGTCTCCGCCCCTTCTTTGGCAATCAGTTCTTCCAGCTCTTTTACCAGCATTGCCACAAATTCATTTTCTGAAAGCCCGGGATTATTGCGGTAAGCGTAAGGTGCTGCCACATGCACGAACCCAGGCGGCAGCGGGCCAAAGTCCTGGTGATACGCAGGCATGCCGGTGGCCGCCAGCGCACCCATGGCAATCCCGTGATAGGACATACGCCGGGAAATAATTTTTACCTTGTCCGGCTTGCCCTCCAAAGCCCAGTAGTAGCGGGCAACTTTGATGGCTGTCTCATTCGACTCTGCTCCGCCCGAGGTGAACTGGAAGTGCGAGTGCTGTGGCAGCATCTCCGCCAGCTTGCTGGCAAGCTCGATAGCCGGTGGCGTTGCCAGGCCAAAGAAGGTCGGTTGGAACGCGAGCTGCAGAATCTGCTTTTTGGCCACTTCGGCCAGCGCTGTGCGTCCATGGCCAACGTTGACATTCCAGAGGCCGGCGAAACCATCTACATACCATTTGCCATCAGCATCTTTTACTCTAGACCCCTTGCCCTCCACCAGTACCAGCGGTCCGGTTTTGCTATGGCGGTGGAGGTTGGTAAGCGGATGGAAAAGGTGGGCCAGGTCTTGCTCGATCAGGCGTTCGGTGTTCCACTCTAACGGTGAAGTCATGAGCTAGATAATACCTTTTGGTATCGTAGCCAAAGTACCCTGTACGGTGCGCGGCGAGAGACCCATTGCTTCGTTCAGGGTGATACCCTGATTACGCCTTCGGCCTCGAGGCCCGCCACCTCCTCCTCGCTCAAACCCAAGACCCCGGTCAGAATCTCCTGGGTACTTTCTCCAAGCATGGGCGGGTGCACCCGAACCTCTGCTGGCGTGCGCGAAAAATGAGCAAGTGGAGAACCAACAAGCGGAATTGCGCCCAGCGTGGGATGTTCTACTTCTTGCACCATGCCCCGGGCTTGCGCTTGCGGGTCGGCAAATGCCTGGCGCAAGTCATTGACCGGTGTAGCGGGAACCCCCGCTTTGCTCAGGCGCTCGATCCATTCTGACCTGGGTTTGGTACGGAAGACCTCATTCAGCTTTGGTACTAATTCGTTTCGGTAGTTCACCCGGCCTGCGTTGGTCTTGAACCTTTCGTAGGCCCATAGCTCTGGGCGTCCAATTGCTTCACACGTTTTCCGGTACTGCTCGTCGTTGCCCACCGTAAGCATGAACCAGCCATCCTCGGCCTGGAAAGCCCCGTAAGGAACTATCTGTGGGTGGGCGTTGCCCAGACGCTCCGGTAGCCGGCCCGTAAGCAGATAACTCTGGGCCAGGTTCACCATGGCAGCAAGCCCCACGTCTTGCAGAGAAAGATCAATGTGTTGCCCAAGCCCGCTGGTGTTGCGTTCCAAGAGCGCGGCCATTACCGCGCTTGCACCCATCATGCCGGTCATTAGGTCAATCCAGGCCACCGGAACACGCATCGGCGGCCCATTTGGTTCCCCCGTAACCGACATGATGCCGATAAGCCCTTGAATGGCCACGTCGTACCCTGGCTCCTCTGCACGCGGGCCAGAGTGTCCGTAACCGGTAATGGACAAATAGACGAGGCGCGGATTTAGCTTTGAAAGCGTGGCGTAATCCAGACCGTAGCGAGCGAGGCTGCCGGTTTTGTAGTTTTCCACCAGCACATCGGCTTGAGCCGCCAGCCTGCGGACAATTTCCCGCCCCTTGGGGTCCTTAAGATTGACCGCGAGACCTTTCTTTCCGCGGTTTGTCGAGAGGTAGTAGGCGCTTTCCCCTGGATAATCATCAACGCCACCCCCCCTGACGAAGGCAGGCTTTACAAAAGGCGGGCCCCACGCCCGGGTGTCATCGCCCGTTGGGGGTTCAACTTTCCAGACAGTAGCGCCCAGGTCCGCCAGCATCTGGGTGCAGAAAGGCCCGGCCAGAATGCGGGAGAGGTCGAGCACTTTGATATTTGCGAGTGCGCTCATGCCGCTTCGGTATGCCAGGGAATCGCCTTGAGCGCCGGCTGGCTCGCTGGCCGGCGCCGTGCGGTGTTCTCATAGACGGAAGTGATTTGTCGCTTGTTGGCGCAAACGGTGAACTCAAAAAGGTCATCCAGGCCAAAAGCACTGAAAGCCGCGAGCCCTTGCCCGGTTGAACTCACGCCAATAAAAGCACAAGTGGCAGGAAAAGAAACGATATCATCCTTGCTTGAGCTATACGGGAAGACAGGATAACCAAACTTTTGTTCGTACCAGAGATGAACTCGAGCCTGATCCCTGACGCCGACAGGAAAAGGCAGCCGCAACATCTCGTTGATACGCTGCTCATGGGCCTGCCCGGTCACCTTTGGGAAACCCATTGGCTCGAGGCCAAGTAAAACGTTCCAGACTGTTTGAGCCACGCTGAAACCGGCCAGATACCAGTTGGGCACACCCGAAAGGCTCCTCTGGTTGAGCGCTACACGAACTGCCTTGCCCTGATACAACGAAGCCTCTAGTTGCTGAAAATAAGGCCTTGACATTGTGGGCTATTCCAAGGCGTTCAGTCCGGTAATATCCCGCCCCAAGATCAAGGTGTGGATATCGTGGGTGCCCTCGTAGGTGTCCACGGTCTCGAGGTTCAGCATGTGGCGGATGGCGTGATACTCGAGGGTAATTCCACTCCCGCCCAAAATCTCGCGGGCGGAACGCGCCCCGTTCAAAGCCGCGCGTACGTTGTCACGCTTGACCAGTGAAACTTGCTGGGGGCGAAGTGTGCCGGAATCTTTGAGCGCCGCAAGGCGCCAAGCGAGCAGTAATCCCTTGGTGTGGTCTGAAAGCATACGCACAAGTTTGTCTTGCACCAGTTGTCTGGAGCCAATGGGTTTCCCAAAGGTGATGCGGCTCTTGGCAAAGCCAACCGCTTCCGTGTACACGGCTTCCAAAGCCCCGAGCGCTCCCCAGGCAATGCCATAGCGCGCTTGGGTCAGGCAGGAGAGCGGCTCTTTCAATCCTTCTGCTTTCGGAAGCATTTGGCTTGCGGGTACACGCACGTCTTCCATTACCAATTCGCTTGTGACTGAAGCCCGCAGGCTCATCTTGTGCCTGACCTCGTTGGCCTTGAATCCTTTTGAGCTGGTATCCACAATAAATCCGCGTACTTTTCCCGCGTCATCCTTGGCCCAGACCACAGCGATCTGCGCCAGGTTGCCGTTGGTGATCCACATCTTGGTCCCATTCAGGATGTAGTTATCTCCATCTTTGCGGGCGCGGGTCTTCATGTTGCCGTCGGGATCGCTTCCACCGTCGTGCTCGGTAAGGCCAAAACATCCCACCATTTCGCCGCTAGCCAGTTTTGGCAGATACGCTTTCTTTTGCTCCTCGGAGCCGAAAGCGTAGATGGGGTACATCACCAACGCGCTTTGCACGCTGGCGAAGCTGCGGAGGCCGGAGTCGATGCGCTCCAGCTCATAGGCAATTAACCCATAAGCCGCACCGGAGACCCCGGCACCCCCGTATTCGGGAGGAATTGTGGGACCCAAAAAGCCCATCTTGCCAAACTTTTTGATCAGTTGCGTGGGGAATTTGCCTTCTTCCCACCATGAGCTGATATGGGGTAAAGCTTCGGCCTCGAGGAATTTACGTGCGGCCTTCTGCACTTCGCGCTCTTCATCAGACAAGAGATCTTGGATGGCAAAATAGTCGAGCATAGGTGTTACTAGACTACCCTTTTTGCTGTTCAACCAGCGCTGGTCTTGAATGTATTCCCCTGTTTGTGTGGGTGTGGGGTTGCAGGACTGCAGAAAAGCGTTCGGGCAAACTTGGCGTAGCGTGCTAAGTATCTCCAGTCAAAGTTTGTCGAAAGGCTTGAAAAGCCGCCCTGTGTTCCTTGCTCCCTCTGGCCCTAGTGGGTTTGACCGAAGGGTCAAACCCACCTATGGAGATACTTAGTAATTTCTAACTGGAAGCCATGCGCCGGTGCCCAAACGACAATGCAAGCGCGGCCGGAATCACTGTCGCCAGGGCTAACACCGAGAGCCAGAGGGCGCCCTCAAGGGACGAAAGATAGTCGAGCCCTGGTTGTGTGAAGCTCAGGAACACCGGCCTGCTGGCCAATACGACCAAGCCTCCCGCGTGCAACAAGGTAAGCGCCATATACAGAAACCCGCCAAGCCCGATAGGTATTTCTGCTGGGTTAGAGGCCTCGAAACGCGGAAACGCAGCCCCCAAGCCCACGCCAAGCCCGGCCGCGGCAACTGCGGCAGAGGCTCCTAGCAGCAGGGAAATCTGTGACAGGCTCGGCCCCAGCCCAATCACGCTAGGAGAAAGCCCACCCAGGAGCAGCCCAAGAGGCAGCAGAAACAAAAGCGCTAGTCCAAATCGAGTGAGCAAAATAGTGGTCTTAGACACCGGTGCCGTCTGGACTATCCAGAAGCCAGCGCCTTCCAGTGAGTAGAGCGGATACGCCAACCGTACGCCCACGCCGGCAATTACGAAGCCCTGGAAAGCAAGGTGCATGAATCCTACCACCAGCTTGAAACGGTTGCCTTCTAGGGGCATGTACTGAAGGCTGGTGGTGTAAAGCAGCACCAAGACCCCCACCAGTACCAGTTGGGCCGCATGGTTAGCATCGCGGAAAAACAGCCTCAGGTCGCGCACCCACAAAGCCAGCGCAGTTGAGGTTTGTGTGAGCTGGTCAAGAAATCCCCGGGCCACCATCCCGCGTTCGGCCACGGCGCCCTCGAGAGCGCGCACCCAGCCCACCTGGTAGGCGTAGCCCGCCACCAGCCCGGCAAGTACCAGGAACGTGGCGGAAAGCAACAAGGTGTACCAGAATTCTGGCAGGAGCTTGCCGTCAATCAACCCCTCGAGCGCGGAATGGGCCCAGCCGGAGGGAAGGAGTGGCCCCACAGGGTTGCGGAAGGTTTCCAAAAACTTGTCCAGTGCCTCCGGGTTTTCAAAGTCGGTTTTGAGCAGGGCCTCGGGCCTGAGCGCACGCAAAAGATAGATCAGCACCCCGCCCATAACCGCGCCCGCAGCAGCGGCCCATTCCCGCGCCCTGCCCGCGGGCGCGAAACGCACCAGGGGCAAAGCCAGCCCCACGCCCAGCGCTACCGGAAATGCATACAAAGCAAAAGCGATCAAGACCGCAAGCGGGTAAAAGAACCATGGTGCCCCGTAGTGGTGTCCGTACGCAAAGAGCACTGGCAGCGTAAGCAGCGCGGGGAAGAGCGCGGTGGTGACAAAGACTTCCGAAACCTTGAAGAGAAAAACCCGCGCGGCACGCTGTGGCAACGAAAGCAGCAAAGGAAGGTCTTCCGAAGCGTAAAGCACCGCCACCGCGTTGGGGATTGCGGTAAGTAGTTCGGCGGAAGCGAGCACCAGCAGGAGACTTCCTAGGGTTCGTTCGGCCACCACGTTACCGGCCAGCGGAAAGCTGGCCAGGAAATCCAGAAACCACGACGTCCCCGCCCACGCAAGGTAGCCAAGCCCCAGAGCAAAGGCTAGGCCCACCGAGCCTGCCGCAGGCGACAGACGAAAGCCGTTCCACAGGATGTAGGCGCGGAGTTTGACCATCAGGGCTAGTGGCTAGGCTGGTCCGCCTGACGGCGCGAGGTCCGCCTGGGCATCTTCGGTGAGACGCAGGAAGAATTCTTCCAGGTCGGTGCTCTGGTGCTGGCGCAAAAGCTCGGAAGGACTGCCATGGGCCATCAGTTTTCCTTGGTGCACCAAGGCCACCCGGTCCGCCACCTGCTCCACCAGGTGCAGTTGGTGGGTGGCATAGAGCACGGCCCGTCCAGTTTTTGAGTAGTTGCGCAGCAAGTCTTTTACCAGCTTGGCCGCGTGCGGGTCGAGGCCCACCATGGGCTCGTCCAGTATGAGCACCGGCGGCTGGTGCAACAGGCTCATGGCCAGAGAGAGTTTCTGCCGCATGCCGTGGGAATAGGTTTCAATCAGACCGCTGGCGAAACGGTCCAGCCGGAACTTGGCCAGTAGCTCTTCGATACGGCTGTCGGCTTTGGAATTGTCAAGCCGGTACACGCCCGCCGCAAAACGCAGGAGCTCGACCCCTGACAGCTTGCCGTACAGATACGGACGGTCCGGCACGTAGCCAAAGAGCATCTTGGCTTTGACTGGTTCCTTCCAGACGTCCACGCCGCCCACCAGCGCACGGCCCCGCGTGGGGCGGAGAAGGCCGACTATCGCTTTGATCGCAGTGCTTTTTCCCGCTCCGTTGGGGCCTAGAACAGCCAGGGTCTCGCCAGGGGAGACCTCGAGGCTCAATCCCTCCAAGGCCCAGAACTTCCCATAACGTTTTGAAAGATCCTCCAGCCGAATCATGCTCGTTGCTTTCGCGGCCGCGCCGCCTGAAATCAAGCTGCTTAGCTGTGAGCACGCACGCTACTTGAGTTCTTCCAATGCCCGCTTGAGCACCAGGTCTTTCTCGAGGTCCACCACCGCGGCCCCTCGCTCGTCTGCTAGCTTGCGGGCCGGGAAGGACTGGCTGAATGAAAACTTGCCGTCTTTGTCGGCGGTGGCGGTAAAGGTTTTGCCGTTGACGCTTAACGTCACGGTTTCACCCGCTTTGACCCCCGTGCCCTCGAACGAGACCGGGGTCTCGAAGCGGTTATCCTTAACCTGGATATCCGGGGTAATACCCGCCTTGTGGATGCTGCGCTTCTTTGGGGTAAGCCACTCAAAAGTCACCAGCGTAAGGTTTGCTCCGTTAGCCAGGTCGATTACGTTCTGTCCCACGCCCTTGCCAAAGCTTATCTCACCAATCACCTTGGCCCGGCCTGTGTCCTGCAAGGCGCCCGCCACAATCTCAGAAGCCGAGGCTGAACGCCGGTTGACCAGTACCACCATGGGCCCGGACCAGCTGGTGCGGCCCGAGGCCTCGCAGTAGACCCGTGTCTGGCTGCGGGTGCGCACGTACACAATGGGGCCTTCGCGAATAAACGCGCTGGCTACCTGACAGCCCTGGTCCAAAAGCCCTCCGCCGTTATCCCGCAGGTCGAAGACCAGTTTTTGCGCTCCGTTCTGCTTGAGTTCTTGCAAGGCCGCCGTGAGCTGCTGAATAACCTTCACGCTGCCGAACGAGTTCAGTTGAACGTAGCCAATGTTCCCCGGGAGCATGGCCTTTTCTACTTCGACGATCTCCACCTTCTCGCGGATCATCTCGAAGCGTAGGATGGCGCCGCTGCCGCCCCGCCTGACCCCAAGGCTCACCTTGGTTCCCTTGGGGCCGCGGATCTTGGAAACAATTTCGTCGAGGTCTTGTTTGGTCACGTCCTCGCCGTTGACCTCTACGATCACATCACCCAACTGAAGGCCGGCGTTGTATGCGGGAAAACCTTTATACAGGTTCTGAATCAAGGCCCCGCCACCCTGCGCAGGCGAAAGCGTGGCCCCAACACCAAAGAACTCGCCTTGCAGGTCCTCGTTGCGAAGCTTGGCACGCTGCGGGGGAGAGTAGCTGGTGAACTCGTCATTCAGGGCCTCAACCATGCCCTTGATGCCGCCTTGAAGCACCTTGTCCAGGCTGGCCCGGTCGAGTTTGCTCAGGTACTGGTCCTGGATAGCCTGGTACGTCTCTGTCAAGGCCTGCGCGGTGGGGTTGCGCAAAAAGGCCTCGAGGTTGGGCCTGCTTATCTGGGCAAAAACCAGAGCGGCCAGTACGCCGCCCGCCACTAAGAACCAAGCGCTCTTTCTCATGCCAATCGACTCCGCTGCTATCTTATCCGGTTGCCATGAGAGCAAAGTGTTCAAAACAAGCATTCTTTTTCAGATTTGTGCTCATAAAACCCGCATCCAGGCGTCCTGGAGTAACCTAATAGGCATGATTCACTTCCACCGGGTGACGCTGGAATATCCCCGTACCAAGACCAAGGCTCTTTACGATATTAACCTGGAAATCAGGAAAGGCGAATTTCTATTTTTGGTGGGCCATTCTGGAGCTGGTAAGTCCAGCCTGCTTTCGTTGTTGCTCAAGCGCCTCGAGCCCACTGCCGGCGCGGTGTATTTTGCCAGCGAGAACCTGAAAGCGCTGCGGGGTGACCGCGTGGCGTTTCACCGCCGCCGCATAGGTGTGGTATTCCAGGACCACCGTTTGCTCAAGGACTACACCGTGGAAGAAAACCTGCTCTTTGCGCTTAAGGTTTTGGGCGTGCCCAAAGCCGAGGCCGAAATCCGCCTGACCAGGTCTTTGCGCACGGTGGGGCTGTCCCACAAGAAACGCTCCTACCCGGAAGAGCTTTCGGTAGGTGAAGCACAGCGCGTGGCGCTTGCCAGGGCCATGCTCGGAGACCCGCCGGTGATTCTGGCGGACGAGCCCACTGGAAACCTGGACCCCACCAACGCGCTTACCGTGCTGGAGGCGCTTAAGACCGCGCATGCCAGGGGTTCCACGGTGGTGGTGGCCACCCATGCGCGCGAGCTGGTGGAGGCCTATCCCCAGCGCGTGGTGGTGCTCAAGGCTGGCCAGATTGTGCGTGACGAGCCAGCAGGCGGAAAGTTCGGCTTGAACTAAGCCGGGCGCCAGTGGTGCTGGCCTGCGAGGCCCCGGCAACCTGAGCTCTCCGGACTCGAGCCCGGGTGATAAATGTCTGGCTACGGGCAGTAGTAAGCTGGGGTTGAAGGAGGGCCAGATGAATGTCTACAAGCTGGTTGGCCGGCAGGTCGAGATTACCGACGCTATCAAGGGTTATCTGGACAAAAAACTCTCTCGCTTGGACCGTTTTTTCCCCAACATTACCGACGCGCGGGTGGTGCTCTCGCTGGCGCAGGGCCCGCGAATTGAGCGCAGGGCCAAGAGCGAAATTCAAATTAACGTGCCCGGCGGCATTGTGCGGGTGGAAGAGGCCGACCCAGACATGTATGCAGCTATCGACCGCTCGGTGGAACGACTCGAGACCCAGCTCAAGCGTTACAAAGAACGCCACTGGCGGCGTTATCAGGAAGGCGCTTTCGAGCCAACTGAGCCGGCGCCCGCCGAGGAAGAAACACCGCAGGTGGTGAAGGTCAAGCGTTTTGCCATGCGCCCCATGTCGGTTGAGGACGCCATTTTTCAGATTGAAAACCTGGGCCACGACTTCTTTGTTTTCCGCAGTGCCGATACCGAGGAAATCTGCGTGCTTTACCGCCGCAAAGACGGCAACTACGGGTTAATTGAACCCGGCGCTTAGCGGGGTATCACAGGTAGTCTGATGGGTCCACAAATATGGAGTCCACCGTCACGCCAAAGTACATTTCGTTTAGCCCCATCAGACCTCCGCCGCCGGTGAATCCTAGGCGCTGCCCGCGCGAAACCTTCTGGCCAACTTCGACCTCGAGACCCTGGAGGTTGGCGTAGCTGGTAACCAGCCGCGGGGTGTGCTGAACCAGCACGGTGTAACCCAGGTTGGAATACTCAAGCACGTAGAGCACATATCCATCGGCGGCGGCCACTACCGGGCTGTTTTCTGTGGGGCCCTGCACCAGCAGGGATAAAATGCCACCCCTGCCAAAGGGCTCGGCGATGCGGCCACCGGAGACCGGGAACTGGAGCCTGCCCCCAAGTTCCTTGGGCAGGTCTTCAGCGGTGGCCCGAATGTTTTGCTGGCTCTGTTTCTGGGCTAGCTCCCGGCGGCGGCGTTCCGCCGCTGCGCGCCGCTCGGCCTCGAGAATACGCTTCTGCTCAGCCAGAATAGCCGCCTGCACCTTTTGGATCTCGGCCTGGAGACTGATCTGCGCTTGCAGGGTTTCCCTGAGCAGTACCCTGCGGCCCACCTGTTCGCGCCGGAGTGTCGCCAGCGCACCCTGGAGTTGGGAGCGTCTTTCGGAAAGAACTTTGATCCGCTGTTCGCGCTCGGCGCGTTTTTCCTTGAGCGCGTCCACCAAGAGCTGCAAGCGCACCCGCTCTTCCCCCAGACTTACC
>JAMCQK010000122.1:0-298 GCA_023382135.1 Deinococcus sp. | reverse complement strand
GTGTCCTGGATGCGCTCCACCAGGTTGGTCTGGCGCTGGCCCAAGTAGCCAATCCAGCGGGCGCGCACCGCCAGGTCGGTGAAAGACTCTGCGCGCAACAGGGGCAGGTAGCGGGCCGCTTTTTCGCGGTGCAGGCTTATGAGAAGTTCCGCCAGGCGTGTTTTGAGGTCCGCCAGGTTGGCCTCGAGGCCGGCAATTTTATTTTCGGTCTCGGCGGTTTGGGCCTCGAGGCCCTTGATCTGTCCGGACAAAGTGTTCTTTTCCTGTTCCAGGGTGGCAATCTGGTTCTGCAAGCCCC
>JAMCQK010000213.1 GCA_023382135.1 Deinococcus sp. | reverse complement strand
GGGCCTCCTAGCCTTTCTAGTAGGGACGGAAACCCGTGGACATCCCTTAGACTTCGGGTCAGGCCGTGAGTCCTAAAGCCCTGACTATCGCAGGTTCCGACTCAGGGGGTGGGGCGGGGATACAGGCGGACCTCAAAACTTTCTTTCGATTCAGGGTTTACGGCACGAGCGCACTCACCCTGGTCACTGCCCAAAACACCCTGGGGGTGCAGGAGGTACACCTCCTTCCCCCAGAACTGGTAGCTCGTCAGATTGCGAGTGTGATGGAAGACCTGGGCGCGGATGCGGCCAAGACCGGTGCTCTGGGTTCAGCCGAGATCGTCGAAGTTGTGGCCCATATGGTGCGGAAGTACAGGATATCGTCGTTGGTGGTGGACCCGGTAATGGTTTCCACCAGCGGCTGGCCGCTATTGGCACCGGAAGCTATCGAGGCCCTTAAGGCGCGCCTGTTCCCCTTAGCTTATCTGGTCACCCCTAATCTGCCTGAGGCAGAGGTGCTGCTGGGTGGCCGTATCGAGAGCGAAAAAGATATGGAAGTAACGGCCCGGGAGCTTCACACGCTGGGCCCGAGGGCTGTGCTGCTCAAGGGAGGGCATCTCGCCCGCGGGGAAGCGGTGGACCTGCTCTTTGACGGCCGGACCTTTTACCGATTCAGCACCCCCCGCCTCGAGACCATCCACACCCACGGTACTGGCTGCTCTCTCTCGGCGGCCATCACCGCCGGGTTGGCCCTGGGCAAGCAGCTTCCGGAGGCGGTTTCCGCTGCCAAGCGCTTCCTGCAGCGGGCCCTCGAGACCGCCCCCGGGCTGGGTCGCGGCTCTGGCCCCATCAACCACTAGGGTCTAGCCTCCGGTGGGCCACCTGCCATATGTGTTGTCCAGAACACTTATATCCCAATTAGGATGGGTGAGGATGTAATCGGGAGCAAGCAACTTTTTGCATACCCCTTTGGAACATGGTGTAACCCCGCTGGCGGTGAGGCGCCACAGGCGTGAGCCTGCAAAGCATGGAAATCTTGGCTCCAGGCCCGGTCCTGTAAAACTTGGGTGCCGGCGGTCACGGTCCAGTTGGAACTAGGGTTTTCAGAAGAGTCGCCAAGACAGCTCTTTTTCGGCCATCAGAGTTCTTGACCACCTTGACCTGGTGTTGAATTCGCATGGTGCCAACCTTGAAATCCCGCTGTTCCCGCGCACGGGGTACCCGGTATAATTGCGTGGTTACAAAGGAGGTAACAAGGTGAAACTCAATGTTCTAAAAGTGCTTGTGGTTGCGGTCTTGATTAGTGTGACTGCTTTTGCCCAGGAGTTCATCACCATCGGCTCCGGTTCCACCACCGGGGTTTATTTCCCGGTGGCCACCGGCATTGCCAAGCTGATTAGCGACGCCAGCTTTGGCTTAAAAGCCAATGCCCGCGCCACCGGTGGCAGCGTGTTCAACATCAACGCGCTGAACTCGGGCGAGCTTCAGATGGCGCTGGCCCAGAACGATATCGCCTACTACGCCTTCAACGGTACCGGCATTCCCGCCTTTGAAGGCAAGCCGGTGAAGTCGATCCGCTCTATTGCTGTGCTCTACCCAGAGGTTATCCACATCGTCGCCCGCGCCGACGCCAAGATTGAATCGGTGGCCGATCTCAAAGGCAAGCGTGTGGTGGTGGGCGACGTGGGCTCCGGCACCGAGCAGAACACCAAGCAGGTGCTCGAGGCCTACGGCCTCAAGTTCGAGGACCTGGGACAGACCATCCGTGTGGGCGCCTCCCAGGGCGTGGGCCTGCTACAGGACGGCCGTGCCGACGTGCTCTTCTATACCGTGGGGCTGGGGGCTTCCGCCATTCAACAGCTGGCTCTCACCACTAAGATCACCATTGTTCCCGTGGACTTTGCCCGCATCAGCGCTCTTTCCAAGAAGTACCCCTTTTACGCCATCTTCAATATCCCCGGTGGCGTCTACTCGGGCGTGGAAATAACCACACCAACGGTTGCCGTGCTTTCCATGCTGTTGGCTTCGGAAAGCCTGAGCGCCGACGCGGTGTACAAGGCCATGAAGGCTACCTTCGACGACCTTGGCGCTTTCAAGAAAATTCACCCCAACCTGGATAAATACTTTGATCTCAAGAAAGCGGTCAAGAACCTTCCGGTGCCGCTGCACCCCGGCGCGGAAAAGTACTGGCGTGAAAAAGGCCTGTTGAAGTAGCAGAGCCGCTTTTGGCCGGTCCCGATCAGGGGCCGGTTTTTTTGTTGCCAGGCCACTTCGTCGATTGCTTGAGGTTGATAGTAAACTCTGGTAGGCAGAAAGTTCCTGTCACCGCTGGGAGGTCTGATGTCCGAGGACAAGCGCGCTCTTGAAATAGTCGAAGATTCGGAATTAGGGGGGCGTAGGCCCCTAGGGCTTGGCCGCTGGATTATCGCTGCGGTGGCCATTAGCTGGAGCTTGTTTCAGCTATGGGCAACTTGGTCGGGCACCATGGATCCCATCAAGCTTAGGGCCATCCACCTGGCCTTTGCGCTGGCACTGGCCTTTCTGGTCTACCCCTACTCCAGGAAAAGCCCCAGGGACCGGGTCCCCTGGGCCGACTGGCTGCTTGCGGTTCTGGGTGCTGGGGGCGCGCTTTATGTAGTGGCCGAGTATTACAACATCACCCAGATCCGGGGCGGGCTTCCCAACCAGCTAGACACGCTGATGGGCTCGCTCTTGCTGTTGGTGCTGATCGCTGCCTGTTTCCGTGTGCTGGGCCGGGCGCTTCCCATCATTGCTTCCGCCTTCTTGCTTTACGCCATGATAGGGCCCAAGGGGATTTTTCACATTTCGCTTCCAAGCTGGCTGCAGCTTCACGCGGGGTACAGCTGGCCGCAAGCCGTTGGGCAGCTTTACCTCACCTCTGAAGGCATCTGGGGTACCCCCATTGGCGTTTCGGCAACGTTTGTGTTCTTGTTCGTACTGTTTGGCGCGCTGCTCGACAAGGCTGGTGCGGGACATTTCTTGATCCAGCTTGCCTACAGTCTTCTGGGTACTTTTCGGGGCGGCCCGGCCAAGGCCGCAGTGGTGGCCTCCGGGCTCCACGGCATGGTCTCGGGATCGTCGGTCTCCAACGTGGTTACGGTGGGTACCCTGACCATCCCCCTGATGAAGCGGGTAGGTTATCCGGCGGAAACAGCGGGGGCTATTGAGGTGGCCAGTGGTTCTAACGGCCAACTGATGCCGCCGGTGATGGGCGCGGCCGCTTTTATCATGGCGCAGTACCTGAGCATTCCCTACAATCAACTGATTGTCTACGCGGCTTTGCCCGCACTGCTGGCTTACGCCACGCTCTTCATGGTGGTCCACCTCGAGGCCTTGCGGCTAGGGCTCAAAGGAGTTCCCCGCGCCGAGCTTCCCTCCAGCGTCAAGGTCTTGCGCGGGGGATTCCACTACCTGATCCCGCTCGGTTACCTGATCTACTCGCTCGTTATTGTCCACCGCACACCGGAACGCGCAGCGTTCAACACCGTGGTGCTGGTTGCCGTGCTGATTCTGCTGCAGGAAGCCTGGAGGGCGGCCAGGGGCGGTTCGGGGCTTTTGAGCGGCCTGAAAGACGGCCTAATCAAGATAGTAGAGGGCCTCGAGGCCGCCGGGCGCGGCATGGTAGGCATTGCGCTGGCCACCGCCAGTGCGGGCATCATTGTGGGTATGGTGCTCATCACCAATCTGGGCTATGGCCTGGCGCAGATTGTGGAGGCTTTGTCGGGCGGAAACATCTTAGTGGTCCTGCTCCTGGCGCAGATTATTAGTCTGGTTCTCGGGATGGGCGTACCCACCACCGCCAACTACATCCTGATGGCCAACCTGGTGGTCCCGGTGGTGCTTAATATTGCGGACCCGGAAGGCGCCAACCAGACCATCAAGATCGCTACACACATGTTTGTTTTCTACTTTGGCATCATGGCGGACTCCACCCCTCCGGTGGCGCTGGCGGCTTACGCCGCGTCCGCGATAGCCAAGTCGGATTTCTGGAAAACGGGGGTACAAGGCTTTGTCTATGAACTCAGGACCGCCTTCCTGGCGTACATGTTTTTCTTCAACCCGGCGTTGCTGCTCTTGGGCGTGAAAAGCTTTGGGCAGGGCCTCGAGGTCGCTGTCACCGCGCTCTTCGGAATGCTGGCCTTTGCCGCAGGCACTATGGGTTTCTTGCACAAGCGGACCAATCTCTTGCAGCGCCTTATGCTGCTCGGTGCCGCGCTGGCGCTGGTTGTTCCCGGCGTAGAAACCGATATCCTCGGGGCGTTTCTTTTGCTGGCTGTCTACCTTTGGCAGAAGCTGGTCTCCAGCAGACTCACGCCCGCCGCCTGATCGCCGAAGCATACTGGGCTGGCGTGGTCCACGGATTCACCCTTCGCTTGTGTGGAGTGCGTATAGTTGCCGTCGCTGAATAGCTTGCGGATGAATATACGACCGTCATAATGAATCTGATACTGGCAGGCCTCGAGGCTCTCTTTAACCCCCAAGCCCCCTGCTCACTTAGGCGGCTAGGCCTTTTTTCTGTGGCGCTTTTTGCCGCCTTGCTTCAAGCGTTCATAGCGGCGCTGGTGTTTATGGTGGCCCGCTCCAGTGGTTCGGGGCCCGTACCCAGTGGGCTTGGCTGGCTGTTCTTTCTGGTGGCGTTTTTTGGCTATGTGCTGGTAGTCTGGCTCGCCAGAGGAGTCAAGGTTCAAGAACCTAGAGGAATGGTGCGTAGGCTCCTGCTCGAGGCCTCAGCGCTTTCACTTTTGTGGGTACTGGCGGCTTTTTTGCTTGGTTTGGGTGAGCGTGAAAGTGGAATTATCTTTGCGCTTGCGGGTGCGGGTCTCTACGCGCTGGGGGTAGCCAGGCTGATGCAAAAACTCTAAGACTTTTCTTTTGGTATCTTTTTCTGTAGCCCCGCAAAAAGCTGCCTAATTCCCCTTCCAGCTTTACTCTTTTCAGGTGGAGTCAAGGCTCTAATTTTCGGAAGCGCCTGTTTGGCGCGTCTCATCCCCAGGTCAAATAGTTCTTCCGCCTTCCTGTAATCAAAGGTCTCAACGTGACTTTCGGGCGAGAGCGATACCACCAAGTCGGCTCTTTCCAGCGCCAGCGCCAGCAACCGCTTGCGCGAGGCCTCGCCTGCTTGTAAAGCCGCTTCCAGCGCGGTGCGTGGCGTTGCGTGGGAGTTCGGATTGGAAATGTCCACCGCCACCACCGGGTACTGGCCAAGCTCTTTAGCGGCACTCACGGGGACTTTTTCCGCCACGTCGCCGTCCACCAGAATCCGTCCGTTCAAGTGAACCGGCGGGAAGATGCTCGGAACAGCGCTCGAGGCCCTTACCGCTTCCGCTACCAGCCCTTCGCGCAGCCAGACCGCTTCTCCGGTCACTAGATCCGCCGCCTGGATTGCAATCGGAATAGGGCTTTCCTCAATAGCCCGGTCACCAAAAAACTTTCTCAAGTTTCGAATGGTCCGGTCCGCATCGGTCAAGCTCGGCTTGCGCACAAACTCCACCAGCCGAACCACCTGGCTGAGCATCCCGCTCTGAAACAGCTTTTCCAAATCCGGATCGTACAACGCCTTTAAAAGTAGCTCAGGGTCATCAGAGAGATCAAATGCATAAATCGCCGCCGCCAGGGCTCCCGCCGAACTGCCGGAAATCCCCATAATGGGGATGCCCTCTTTACGCAGCACCCGCAAAAACCCCAGGTGGGCCATCCCCCGCACGCCACCGCCACCGAGCGCGAGAATAATCCCCATATCTAAACTGTACTGCTAACCGACTGCGGGGTACGATAACCCTGTGCACCATATGCTTCCGAATCTTGAACGAGTCCCGGGGGTACTGGGAGAAATCTGCCGCAGACGGCTTTCGGACGTTCTGGCCACACTGGATAAACCTGCACCGTCCGGGAAAGCCGCTGCCTTCCACGACAGGCCCTCTTTTCGCGAAGCACTTCTAACTCCCGGCCTGTCAATTATTGCCGAGGTCAAGCGCAAGAGCCCTTCCCAGGGCAGTATCGCCCCGCTGGACGCGGCACATGTGGCTTCTGAGTATGCCAAAGGTGGGGCTAAAGCCATCAGCGTTCTCACCGAGCTCCACTACTTTGGCGGCAACGACCAGGACCTCATTGCGGTATGCCAGGCGGTAGACCTACCCGTCTTGCGCAAGGACTTTACCGTCCATCCTTCTCAAATTGCCGAAGCCGCAAAGCTGGGAGCAAGCGCGCTGCTCTTGATTGTGGCGGCGCTGGGAGAGCTGACCGCGGAATACCTGGCCGAGGCAGAACAAGCCGGTTTGGATGCCCTGGTAGAAGTTCATGACGAGCGCGAACTCCTTATTGCCTTGGAAAGCAGGGCCAGCATTATTGGCGTCAACAATCGCAACCTTGCCGACTTGACGGTAGACCTCTCCACCGCGCCCGCTCTGGGTAAGAAGGCCCGAGAGAAGGGCTTTGATGGGGTTTTGGTTGCGGAGTCCGGCTATGCCAGCCGTGCTGATCTGGAGCCGCTAGGCGATATTTTTGATGCTGTATTGGTCGGAAGCAGCCTGGCCCAGAGCGGCGACTGGCGCGCTAAAGTCAGCCTGCTATCCAGTGACTAGCCAACCAGATTACTTTCTAGTGCTACCAAGATCTCGGCTTGCTTCAAGCCATGTCCTTTGGCTAACACCTAAAGGCTTGTAGAGCTTATATCTGAGCCGACACCAGTGGAACCGCCATATAACCTACATCAATGGTGGCTTCATCTACTTGCTTGCAGACAGTTCGTGGCAAGACCGGAGCACGCTAGGACCAGCTCAGGATCACAATATTAAACGGGGGCGCTAATGCCCCCGTTTTTTCGTTGCCGAGTATTACTAAGTATGTTCACACTAGCTTTTCGCTTCACTGAAGCGAAAAGCTAACCGACCAAGGGGAGTCAGGAACACTTCGCTCACAAAATCACTGCGGATTTCTAACGTGGAAATATTTAGAACCCCGAGGAAACCTTGTCCCAGTTCACTACATTCCAAATATTTGCCAGGTACTCGTTTCGGCGGTTCTGGTACTTTAGGTAGTAGGCGTGCTCCCAGACATCAATGCCCAGTAAGGGGGTGTGGCCTTCCATCAAGGGGCTGTCTTGGTTGGCGGTGGAGTAGACCTGTAGCTTGCCTTGGGCGTCCTTTACCAGCCAGCTCCAGCCGGAGCCAAACCGGGTCATGCCAGCCTGGGTCATCATTTCTTTTAGCTTGTCGAACGAGCCGAAGGTGGAGTTAATTGCGTCCGCCAGTCTACCGGTGGGAGTTTTGCTGCCGCCGGGGGTCAAAATTTCCCATAAGAACGTGTGGTTGTGGTGGCCGCCGCCGTTGTTGCGTACCGCCGTCCGGATGGCTTCTGGTACCTGGCTAATCTTTTTGAGCAGGTCTTCCAGGCTCCAGCTTTGCAGCTCGGGCGCTTTTTCCAGCGCGGCATTCAGATTGGTTACGTAGGCGTTGTGGTGTTTGCCATGATGGATCTCCATGGTCATGGAGTCAATGTTGGGTTCTAGCGCGTCTTTTGGGTAGCCAAGGTCGGGCAGTTTGAATGGGTAGGACATAGTTTTCCTCCTTAGTGAACTATATTCCTCACGGACTGTGGTAGGTGTGAGCTGGGGAAGGGTTGTTGGGTGTGGGGTGCAGGTTGTCAAAACGCCACAACCGACAACCCACATCCAACAACCTTGCATCCGACAACCGCTCTATCCCGGATGAGTCATCTCCATCGGCACCACCCATTTGTCAAACTCTTCAGAGGTCAAGTAGCCAAGAGCCAGTGCAGCCTCTTTGAGGGTAGAGCCTTCCTTGTGGGCTTTCTTGGCAATGGCTGCGGCTTTGTCGTAGCCAATGTGGCGGTTGAGGGCCGTTACCTGCATCAAGTTCTTATTCAAATTCTCCTGAATTTTGGCAAGGTTCGGCTCAATGCCTACTGCGCAGTGGTCGTTGAAAGCCAGGCAGGCGTCGGAAATAAGCTGGATACTTTCCAGCACGTTGTGAACCATCACCGGCTTAAAAACGTTTAGCTGGAAGTTCCCTTGCGAGCCGGCAAAGGCCACCGCCGTATCGTTGCCAAAAACTTGAACAGAGACCATCGTCAGTGCCTCGGACTGGGTGGGGTTTACCTTTCCCGGCATGATGGAAGACCCAGGCTCGTTCTCGGGAATGTTGATCTCGCCAATTCCGTTGCGGGGGCCGGAGGCCAGCCAGCGTACATCGTTGGCTATTTTCATCAACGCGCCTGCCAGGGTGCGCAGGGAAGCGCTGGTGGTTACCAAGGCATCATGGGCGGAAAGTGCGGCAAACTTGTTTGGGGCGCTTTTGAACGGAAAGCCGGTTATCTCGGAAAATTTCTGGGCCGCCAGCTCGCCAAACCTGGGGTGCGCATTGAGCCCGGTTCCCACGGCGGTTCCTCCAATTGCCAGCTCATAGAGGCCGCTCAGGCTTTGCTTTACCACACCCAGGCAGTAGTCGATCTGCGCCACCCAGCCACCAATTTCCTGGCCCAGGGTTATAGGTGTAGCGTCCTGCAGATGTGTTCTGCCCACTTTTACGATGTCTTTGTAGGCCTGGGATTTTGCCGCCAGCGTGTCGCGAAGTTTTTTCACACTGGGGAAGAGCTTGTGGTGTAGCTCCTCCACCACGGCAATGTGCATCGCGGTGGGGAAGGTGTCGTTCGAGCTTTGGCCGCGGTTCACATGGTCGTTTGGGTGAATAGGCTCTTTGCTGCCTAAAATGCCGCCCGCCATTTCAATCGCCCGGTTCGAGATGACCTCGTTGGCATTCATGTTGGACTGCGTGCCGGAACCGGTCTGGAACACCACCAACGGAAAGTGGTCGTCCAGCTTGCCGTCGATCACTTCCTGGGCCGCCTTAATAATCAAGTCGGCCTTGTCCATAGGGAGCTCGCCAAGCTCGGCGTTTGCCTGTGCCGCTCCTTTCTTGAGAATGCCGAGCGCCCGGATGATAGGGCGGGTGAACTTGAAGCGGTCCACGCCTATGGGGAAATTTTGGATGGAACGTTGTGTCTGTGCGCCCCAGTAGCGGCTGGTTTCTACTTGGATTTCTCCCATGCTGTCTTTTTCGATGCGGTAGGCCATGATTCCTCTCCGATTGCTCCGCTATTTTATGGCTGCTGGCTGGGTGGATCGTCCCTGTGAGGTTGACGCAGTTGTACTGGCTCGGTTCGGCCTCGAGTACGCAGGTTGAGCGTCTCGACAAAAACCGAAAAGGCAATCGCAAAGTATATGTACCCCTTGGGGATCTTCTGTCCCAGGCCCTCGGCTATCAGCGTGAAGCCAATCAGCAGCAGGAAGGCCAGGGCCAGCATTTTGATGGTGGGGTGTAGGGTGATGAAGTCGTAGATGGGTTTGGCGGACACCAGCATTACCACCACCGAAAGGATCACCGCAATCATCATCACCGGCACGTACGGTGTCATGCCAACGGCGGTAATCACCGAGTCTATCGAAAACACTATGTCCAGAAGCATTACCTGGCCAATCACCGATAAAAAGGTGGGAGCCACGCGCACGGTGGCTGAGCCTTCTGCGCCCTCGAGGCGGTCGTGAATCTCGCTGGTGGCTTTATAAATAAGAAAAATCCCTCCTAAAATTAGGATGATCTCTTTGCCGGTAAGCTCTTGTCCCAGCACCGAGAAGAGCGGTGTGTTGAGCCGGATCACCCAGGTGATTCCCAAAAGGAACAAGAGGCGGCTGGCGGCCGCGGCGATAATGCCGAGCTGACGGGCTCTGTGCTGTTGATTCTTGGGAAGCTTTGAAGCCAGAATGGAAATGAAAATGATATTGTCCACGCCTAGCACCACTTCCAAAAAGAGAAGGGTAACCAAAGCTGTCCAGGCTTCCGGGCTGGTTATCCACTCCATAGCTTCACCATGTTACGCGAAACCCCCGGCCGTTGGACTGTCACCAAGGCCGGATTCTGGTTGCAAGTGGATTGATAAGCTAGTGCGATGCTTGATTTGACCGTAGTGGGTGCGGGGCCCGTTGGGCTGGCGGCCGCAATTGAGGCGAAAAAACTTGGGCTATCCTGCCGGGCGCTGGAAAAGGGCACGCTCTGCGACACTATCTACCACTGGCCGCGGGAGACGGTGTTTTTTAGCGAGGCCAGGAATATCGAGATTGGCGGGCACCCGTTTGCCTCGCTGGGCGCGAAGCCGACGCGGAGGGAGGCTTTGGCTTACTACCGACGGCTAGCCGAGGTGGAACAGTTGGACATCCGGACCTACACCACGGTTTCACGGATCGAGGGGAGGAAGGGCGGCTCAGGGTTTATTACCAAGACAGGAATGGCGAAGCAAACCTGGAATCGCGTTTTGTAGTGGTGGCGACCGGCTACTACGGCAACCCCAACCGCCTGGGGGTGCCCGGGGAAAACCTTCCCCAGGTACATTACGGCATCGAGGAAGTTGCGCCATATTGGAAGCAGCGGGTGGTGGTGGTCGGCGGCTCCAATAGCGCCGTCGAGACCGCGCTGGAGCTTTACCGGGGCGGGGCCAAGGTGACCGTGGTTCACCACGAATCGGAAATTCGCCCACGGGTGAAGTACTGGCTCAAGCCGGATTTCGATAACCGGGTACAGGAGGGTTCCATCAGGCTGCTGCTCAACTCTCATGTCAGAGAAATTATGCC
>JAMCQK010000025.1 GCA_023382135.1 Deinococcus sp. | reverse complement strand
TCTCTGATCGGCGGCTCAGCGGCTCAGTCCGCCGGTCGGCTTTTCAATTTCTCAAGGCGGCGCTGGCTGACGCAGTGCGCACGGATTTAATCTCTCGCAACCCGGCGGACTCGGTGGACACCCCCCGGCGCATCGCGGTGAGACCGAGCTCCGCCTGGGACGCCCCGCAGGTTGAACAGTTTTTACGGGCCGCCAAAAACCACCGCCTTTACCCGCTGTTCCGCCTAATGCTCACAACGGGTTTGCGGCCCGGCGAGGCGTTGGCGCTGCGGTGGGCCGATCTGGCGGGCGATCAGCTTTTTATCCGGCACACGCTTCATCCGAGCGGGGAATTGGGGAAACCAAAAACCCCGGCCAGTGCCGCAGCGCTTTTTTTAGATCCGGAAACCCTTCGGATTTTGCTTGATCATCGGCGCAACCAAGAGCTCGAGTCGTCCGCCGCGCAACGCTGGGCTGATCATGGTCTTATTTTCCCCTCCACGGTCGGCACGCCCCTTGGTTACCGGAACGTGGTCCGGATCTGGGACCACTTGGTAGCAAGCGCCGGCGTTCCCAGGATCACGCTGCACGGTCTGCGGCACACTTATACCTCACTGGCGTTTCGCTCGGGCCTCAACCCCAAGCAGGTCGCCGCACGGCTTCGGCACACCAGCCCCCTGCTTGCGCTCAAAATCTACCAGCACTTGTCCGAGGCGGACCTACGTGATTCAGCCCTGGGCCTGGACACCCTATTGACACCTACAGCGCGGAAAACTCCGGCTCCTCCTGGGTCCTAGTGGCGCGATAAGGCGCGGAAAACGCCTGTAAAAGCGCTATCTGATGCCTTATGACCTCTCTTGGCGGATACAACTCGTTCGGCTCATAACCGGTTGGTCGCAGGTTCAAATCCTGCACGGCCCACCATAATCTGACTTTTTTCAATTGGCCTATTTTTTGGTGGGCGTTGCTCGGCAACGCCCACTGGTTTGTCGCCCTGCCCACGCACAGCTCGCCTCGAAGCTTGGTGACAGTACTACAACAACGCAGATCCCACAGCCCCTCGGGGAACCTGCCGCCGGCGGCCTACGCGGCAAGATCGACAGCAAACCAAGCAAGGTGAGGTATGTTGAAAACTACGGCTGGGGTTGGTACTGGAATTAGATGAAGGCCAATATGATGAAAAAGAAAAATCTCGGCAATGTTTTCTACATCGGTCTTCTAAGTTTTTTCGGCGGCATCAGCCAGGATATTTTTGTGCCTATCCTTCCGCTCTATCTTGCAAATGTGATAGGCCTTGATAAGGCCTTTATCGGCCTCTCGGAAGGGCTTGTGACAAGCAGCGCAAGTATCTTTAAGATCGTAGCGGGATTCCTCACTGACAAGTTCGGCAAGAAAAAGCCTTTTATTTTTCTCGGCTATTTTTTCTCCCTTGTTGCGCGGCCACTGCTTGCTTTGGCCACTTCCAGCGCCGCCATTCTCGGATTGCGTTTTATCGACGGTGTTGGCAAGGGCATGAAAGATTCTCCAAAAGACGCGCTTATCGCCGACTCAACAGAAGCCACAAATCGCGGCAAGGGCTTTGGCGTTGCCCGTATGCTCGACACCTTTGGCTCTGTGGTTGGACCGCTTATTCTCTTCGGGCTACTGTATGTACTCAAAGACAATCCGTCGAAATACCACATTATACTTATCGCGACCGCCCTGCCGCTTCTCGTTACGCTTGTTGTTCTCCATACAAAAGTGCGAGAAACTGCCTCGGAAGAGAAAGCTGCCGTTCCGGTTCACCAAGCTTTGCCGCGCCGATTTTATCTTTTCTTGGGTATTATGCTTCTTTTCAGTCTTGGCAATTCATCTGATGTCTTTCTTATCTTGCGCGCTCAGAACATCGGCGTAACGCTGCTAGCTATACCGCTTGTCTACGCGCTCTTTAACTTTGTCTACGCGGCCGCTTCCGTACCACTTGGCAGCCTCTCGGATAAGATCGGCCGGGAAAAAGTTATTATGCTCGGCTGGCTCGCGTATGCATTGTCATATTTTGGTTTTGCTCTGGCGAATGCCGGATACCAAATATGGCTCTTGTTTGCGTTCTACGGGCTCTACTACGCAACCACCGAAGGAGTTGCCAAAGCGTTTGTGGCTGATATGGTATCTCCCGATTATCGAGGCCGAGCATATGGTATTTACAACACTGCCCTTGGGCTTGTGACCTTGCCTGCCAGTTTTATTGCCGGACTTTTGTGGGATCGGGTTAATCCTGCAGCGACATTCTTTTTCGGTGCAACGCTATCGCTCTTTGCTCTTGTGTTGCTTTTATTTTTTGTCTTCTTTGCACCAAAGCCTAATCAGCACCTGATAAACCCATCGAAGAGTTGAGAAGTTCGCATAGCCCACACCCTGCCCGAAGCATTGAGGACAAAACCGAGCTTAGCGGGCAGCGGAGCGGCTGGTTTCGTTCGGCAGCTTCGGATCAAATAGATTCGAGCGTGGTTGTAAAGCCACAACATAAGCAAAAAACGAAGATAAGATTCACCTGCACCCAAAAACCACTTACCATAGGCCCAGATGGGCCGGCTCTCGCTTGAAAACATCCAGGAAGCCAGCCGGGTGATTGACCCGGTTTTTCTCAACAGCCCGCAGTACTGGTCGGAAGCCCTTTCGCGTGAACTTGGAACCAAGATCTTTGTCAAAGTTGAAACCCAGAACCCGATCCGCTCTTTCAAGGGCCGTGGGGCAGACTACTGGGTCTCCAAGCTCAGAGGCGGCGAAAGGCTGGTCTGTGCTTCCGCCGGAAACTTCGGCCAGGGGCTTGCCTACGCCGCCAGAAAGCGCGGGATAGCGCTCACCATCTTCGCTTCGGTGAACGCAAACCCACTCAAGATTGAGCGGATGCAGTCGCTGGGCGCTCAGGTGAGTCTGGCCGGCGAAGATTTCGACGCGGCCAAGCTGCTGGCCAAAGAGTACGCGGCAAAGACCGGAGCACTGATGGTGGAAGACGGCCTAATTCCCGAAATTTCAGAAGGCGCTGGCAGCATTGCCGTTGAACTGCTCAAGCAGGATAATCCTCCCGCTACTTGGCTCATCCCCCTTGGAAACGGTGCACTGCTTTCGGGCGTTGGTTCTTGGGTCAAAGCAGTCAGACCGGACATCAAGGTTATAGGTGTTGCCGCCCAAGGCGCGCCGGCAATGGAGCGCTCCTGGCGCAGCGGGGAGCTGGTGGTCTTTGACCGGATTGATACTATTGCCGACGGTATTGGCGTGCGAATCCCGATTCCCGAAGCGTTGGAAGACCTCAAGAACGTGGTGGACGAGATCCTTCTGGTAAACGACGAAGCCATCATTCAGGGCATGAAACTTATCCAGCGGCATCTGGGCCTGGTAGCGGAGCCATCCGCCGCCGTAGGAATTGCCGCCGTAGCCGCTTACCCCAAGATGCTTACGGAAGAGCGTGTGGTAACTATTATCTGTGGCGGCAACCTGACACCCGAGCAGATGAAAAACTGGCTAGGGTAACCGCGCATCCGCCCTAAACAAGAGTGTGGCTCTGGCGTCCGTATGCTGGGGTGGTGCAAAAGGCCACCGCCAAACCCGGCAAGGAAAAGAAAATCCGCAATTTTTATCCCGTACTCTACCGGGACGAAATTCTTGAGGCGCCGGAAAAAGCGGGCTTAACCGAGGTATTTGACACCGAGGGGCAGTACCTGGCCACCGGATATTTTGACCCAGGCAGCCGGGCAAGTCTCCGTGTTTTCCGCTGGGACAAAGGACACCTGGACAAAGCCTTCTTCGCAGAGAGGATCCGCCTGGCCACATGAAAAGCGCCTGGGGATGGGAGCTTTTTACCGGCTTATCCACGCGGAAGCAGACGGTCTTCCCGGTCTGGTGGTGGACCGGTTCGGCGAGGTCTTGGTGGTGCAGGTTCGTAACCGGGGGGCGGAAGAGATGCGCGGACTGTGGCTCCCCGCGCTGATTGAAATAACCAAGCCCGCCGGTGTCTACGAACGCTCCGACATGGAGGCGCGGAGCGCTGAAGGGCTGGACAAGAGAACCGGTGTTCTACACGGCGCTGTTCCGGAGGTGCTCAAGGTGGAGGAGGACGGCCTGGTTTTCCCTGTCCCGCTGGCGCTGGCGCAGAAGACCGGTTTTTACCTGGACCAACGAGAGAACCGCAGGCTGTTTGAAAACATGGTTAAGCCGGGAGACCGTGTGCTGGACGTATTCAGCTACGTTGGCGCATTTTCGCTCCGGGCGGCCAGAAAAGGGGCCAGCGTGCTGGCGGTGGACAAGGACTTAGCCGCGCTGGCTGTGCTGGAGCGGGCCTCGAGGCCGCTCGGGCTCGACATTGATGTTCGCGGGGGTGAAGCCCTACCAATCCTGGAAGAACTTACCAGCCGCAAAAAGCCTTTTAACCACATCTTGCTCGACCCGCCTGCCCTGGCCAAAAGACAGGATGAACTCCCCTGGGTCAAAAGGCATCTGGTGGATCTGCTCAGGCCTTCGCTCTCGCTCTTGGAGAAGCAGGGATGGCTGTGGCTTTCCAGTTGCTCCTACCACCTGGGCGTAGACCAGCTACTCGAAGTGGCGAGGAGGGCCGCCGCCGACCAAGGCCGCAGGCTGCGAGTCCACACCATCACCTACCAGCCTCCGGACCACCCTTGGAGCCTGCACGTGCCGGAGTCGTTGTACTTAAAAACCGTGGTGTTTCAGGAAGACTCTCTTCCGATCTCAAGCAACAGACATCTGTCGAGCAACCCTGTTCGACACCCACATTCGCAGCCAAGGCTATTTCGAGGCTGTTTTCCCGTTGGACAAAAACTTTTCGATCGCATCCGCCAGCGCGGTGGCGACGCGGTCCTGGTATTTGGGATCGGCCAACTTGGCGCCTTCAATCTTGTGGTCGCCAAATCCAATCTCGACCAGAATCGCGGGGATGCGGGCGTTGCGCAGCACGTGCAGTGAGGCGGAATAAACGCCCCGGTCCAGAGCTCCAGTGGCCCGCACCAACGACTGCTGCACAAAAGTGGCCAGTTGTTTGGAGTACTTAAGGTTGAACTGGGCAAAAATGTCGCTGACCAGGCTTTCTGCCAGACTCTCGGCTTGCCGGGTAAGCCGCTTACCGATCTCGCCGCCACCGTTTTCCTGGATAACCTTGTCCAATAAGCTGTTATCAACGGTCTTGCCGAACACGTAGGTCTCAACCCCTTGCGCGGTTCCCTTTCCGTTGGCATTTACATGAATGGAGACGAACAAATTTCTCTTGCTGTTCGCCATGTCGGCCCGCATTGAAAGATCGGTTGCTTTGTCACGCGAAAGGTGTTCGTCCTGCTCGCGCGTCATGATTACCTGAATGCCTCTTGCCTGAAGTATTTCTCGCAGCCTGAGCGCCACGGCCAGGGTGATCTGCTTCTCCACCACCACCCCCACCATGCCGGGGTCGAATCCGCCGTGGCCGGGGTCGATTACCACCACTTTTGGTTGTGGCTTGGGTGCGGGCGAGTCTACATTGCCACCAGGTTTTGGCGGGGGCGTTGAAGCCGGCTTCGGGCTGGGAGGGCTAAAAACGTCCAGTACCAGCCTACGGCCCTGGGCATCGTCGTAAAGCTGCCACCTGGGTTCGGCGCCCGGCTTGAGCCGCACGTAGACCACCAGGGCGTCTTGCCCGGGCACCACCTGGTACGAGGCCACTTCCGGGGAGCCCACAGAGACGTCGTCTGGTTTTTCGCTGACCCCACGAAAAGTGAGGACCACCGTCTGCTTGTCCAAGGCCACAGCGTAGGTAGCGTTCTCCGGCAGGTCGAAAACCAGCCGGGTAAAACCCTCGTGCAGGCCCAGACGCGGGAGGGCCCACGCTGGCGACAGCAATAGCACAAGAAAGGCAAAAATTCGCATCCGCCAGCCATTATAGGTGTTGGCAGGACGGGTCTAAGCGTTATTTGACACAAGAAACCGCTGGCTGGCTTTAACAATTCTCTCAAAAAAAGACGGGCCCTGGTTGGCCGCCTTTTTTCCAGTAAGATTCGGTGGGTTGGTATGATTTCGGTCCTAGACTTGAAGGCTGAATACAACGCGCTCAAAACCGAGGTAGACGCCGCTATCCGGCGCGTGTTGGAGTCCGGGGTTTTCGTAGGCGGACCGGAAGTGGAGATGTTCGAGAGCGAACTCAAAGCCTACCTGGGCGTGAAGCACACGGTAAGCGTGGGCTCCGGCACCGACGCGCTCTTTATTGCGCTCAGGGCGCTGGGTGTTGGGCCGGGAGATGAGGTGATTGCTCCGGCGTTTACCTTTATCGCCACTATCGAGGCCATCCTGCACGCGGGGGCGAAGCCGGTTCTGGCGGACATTGACCAAGAGACCTTCAATTTGGACCCGGCAGGCCTCGAGGGCGCCGTCTCTCCAAAAACCAGGGCCGTTCTGCCGGTACACCTCTACGGCCAGCCGGCGCCGATGAGCGAAATTTCCTCGTTTGCCGCCAAGCACAATCTCAAAGTTGTGGAAGACGCAGCCCAGGCCATCGGGGCTCGATACTGCTACCCCGGCTCGCCGCGGCCAAATCAGCTACAGGCGGATCCGGGTGTTGCTGTTGGAACACTTGGCCATGCCGCCGCTTTCAGCTTTTATCCGACCAAAAACCTGGCTGCCTACGGCGACGGAGGGTTGGTCGCCACCAACGACGACAGCCTGGCCGAAAAAGCCCGGATGCTTGCAGTCCACGGCGCTAAAACCCGTTATCATCACGAGCTCGCCGCCGGATACACCTCGCGCCTGGACGCCCTGCAAGCCGCTATCTTGCGGGCCAAGCTGCCGCAGCTGGAAAGCTGGAACGCCAAACGGCGGCGGATTGCCAAGGCGTACACAGAGAGCCTGAGTGAGCTGGTGTTCACCCCGGTGGTCGCCAGCTACTCGCTCCACACCTTCCACCAGTACACCATCCGCACCCCCGAACGCGACCGGCTCATCGCCCACTTAAAACACAAAGGGGTGGGCAGCAGCATTCACTATCCGCTTCCCGTCCATCTGCAGCCGGCCTACACGCATCTGGGCTCACCAGGCCAGTTTCCCCATGCCGAAAAAGCCGCCCGCGAAGTGCTCTCGCTTCCCATGCACCCTTTCCTGACCGACGAACAGGCCGAGTACATCGGCTCAGCAGTGAGATCATTCTTTGGCTAGGGCCGAACCGTTAGCCCGCACACTTACGGGAAGTTCGCAAAGGGTATTCTGAAGTATGGCAACGAAGAAAGTGGTTGTTCACCAACTCGCTGGGCACCGGTTTCTAGGCATCAACGAGCAGGGCGACAAAGTGCTGATTGATGGCGATACCCCCGCCGCCGGCATGAGACCCATGGAGCTGCTGCTCTCCGCGCTGGCGGGCTGCACCGCCTACGACGTGGTGGACATTATGAACAAGAAGCGCCAGCTTATGAGCCGCTACCGGGTTGAAGTCGTGGGTGAACGCGCCAACGAGCACCCCAAGCGCTACACCAGGATTGTGGTCACGCACTACGGGTCGGGCCCAAACGTAAGCCAGGAGGCCCTGGAACGCGCGGTAGAGCTTTCTCACACCAAGTACTGCTCGGTTTCGGCCAACTTGAACGCGGAGATTGAATCGCGCGCGGTGGTGGAGCCGTGGGAAGAAAAGGCGGCACCCTGAGCCGAACGTCCGTTCTAAGTATCTCCATGGTCCCGACCAGAGGGAGCAAGGAACACAGCGCGGCTTTTCAAGCCTTTTGACAAACTTAGGCTGTAGATACTTAATGCCGCAGCAGCAAACAGAGATTCAGCCTTCAGCCAAGCCTTGTCCGATAACCGCCTGAACCGCGGCCTCGAGGTCTTCCTTCCTCAGCTCGTACACCTGGCCAAGTCTCAGATAGACCAGCCGGACCCTTGGCTCGATCTTCCACGCGCGCCGGACAGCCTCGAGGTAGACACCCAGCTGAAAGTGATACTTTTCGGGCGCCGCCTGCTGGTCGGTTTTGTAGTCGTCAAGATACCAATCGCCGTCCAGGCGGTAAAGCCGGTCAATCACACCCTCCCACACGGTAGGGCCCAGCGGCAGCATCAGCGGAAGCTCGGCATAATCTTGCTGGCGGCTGCCCACTCGGCCTGCTTCCATCCGCCAGAAGTTTGCGGTCATGGCTTGTACTTCGGCCAGTATTTTGGACTGCTCTTCTTGCGAATACCTGGCCATTTCCCGCTGCGCTTTGAGAATCGCCAACTGGATGTGGTTGTCCAGCTGCCAGTTCTGGCTGATGGCGTAGTGGCTAAGGATGCCCACCGTGCGGGCAAACCCGCTAATCGCCTCGCGGGGAACCTCTTCTATCATGGCTTCGTCTTCTTCCAGGGATTCGAGGCTTTTCTCCGCACGCACAGCCGAAGGCGAGTAAACCGGCGGCCTGGGCCTTTCGGGAACCGGCAGCAAGAGGCGCCCGTCTGGCGCTGGGACCTTCTCCGCTATCGTTGGTTTTCCAGTGGGCTTCTTGACTTTCTCGGCAGGCACCACCTGCACCTTGAGTTCAGGCCAGTCGTTCACGTCGAGCCTTTCCCACAAAACCCTGGCCCACGACTCGCGCCAGAAACGGGCTTCTTCGGCTTGCCGCTGTACGCTGCCGGTGAGGAGCAGGTGGCGCGAAGGCCTCGAGGCCGCCACGTACAGGAGGCGGTACCGCTCCTGGTCTATTTTTTCCTTCCACTTATTTTTGTGCTCGCCGAACTCAGGGTCGCCGGCGAGCGCATAGGTCGCCTGGCCAAATTCACCGCCGTGCACGTGCAGTTTGTCGGTGTCATTGCGTTCACCTCTCGATAAGTCGAAAACCGCCACCAGCGGCCACTCCAGACCCTTTGCGCCGTGTACGGTCAGAATGCGGACCACATCTTCTCCGCCCTCCGGTACTTCGCCCTCTTCATCCGAGCTCTGCAGGTTCTCCAGCTCGGCCAGAAGCATCTCGATACGCTCCGGCTGGTAACTGGCCATCTTGAGGAGCAATGCGTCCACGTTAGCGCGGGCGGCGGAGTTCAAACGCTCAAAGTAGCTTGCGCCGCCCAGAAACGGTTCACGCACCAGCCGGGTCAGGGCGGCAAAGGGTGGTTCGCGGCCCACCCAGTCTTGAACCTGCCTGAGACGCTCGAGCGCGAGCGGAAAGTGTTCAAGCTGCTCAAGCGGGTTTTCGGCTTTGAAAACCTGGTCGAGTTCTCTGAGTGAGAGACCGATAAACGGCCCGCGCAAAAAAGCCGCCAGCGAGAGCCTATCGCCGGCGTCGAACCCAGAGCGGAGCGCGTGGTACAGGTCGCGCACTTCGGGCAGGTTGTAAAACCCCCTGGCCTGCGAGGTGACATACGGTATGCCCCACTGGGAGAAGGCGGCCTCGAGGCCGGGCACGCTCCCCCGCGAACGCACCAGCACTGCCATCTCTCGCCAGCTAAAGCGCGAGCGCAGCTCGCGAAGCCTCTTGGCCAGCAGATGGGCTTCCTGGACTCTTAGCTCACCCACACCCTGCGGCCCGGTAACCCAGAACAGTTCAACTTCGCCAGCAGCCGAGGTGTCGTTCGGCGAAACGTCAAAAGCTTCCTGTCCCTTGAACCCAAGTTCCCCCAGCGCAAGCTCCCGGGTCAGCCGGTTGAGGAAACGCACGATGCCCGGCGCGTGCCGGTACGAAATGTCCAGCCTGGTAAGCGGCTCGCCTTCCGCCAGCGCCTTCCGAAACCCCTCTACATCGGCATTGCGAAAGGCGTAGATGGACTGTTTGGGGTCACCCACAACTTCCACCGGGACACCGTTTGCTTCCAGCGCGGTAAAGGCCCGGACTTGCAACGGGTTGGTGTCCTGGTACTCGTCGACGAAAACGTAAGAGTAGCGAGACAAAATCCGTTCCATCGCGCCGGCCGGCGGCCCGCTGAACAGTTGAATGGCTTTTAGCTCCACGTCCGCCGGCCCCAGCAGCTTGCCGCCCAGTCGCGACCAGTAGCGGTCTTCGACGGCTCGGTAGCTAGCTTCAAGCTCGATAGCGCGGGCGCCAATTGGCCGCAGTTCCTCTGCCAGTGGCCGCTTGCGATAACGTGCCAGCAACAATTCTTCGAGCTCATCACCTTTTTCTTGCAAGTAAAGATACGCCGCCGCTTCCTCGCGAAAGATAATTTCGGCCTCGGTGGCGTCGAGAAACACAAACTCCGGGTCCAGGCCAACCAGTGGAGCTACCAGCCGGAGCGTTTCGGCAAAAAACCCGTGAATAGTATGAATAGGCGCTCCCAGAACCAGTTCGGCGTAATGCAGTGCTTGTTTTTGAACCTTCTCACCGACACTTCTTCCTTTGTAGCTTCCACTTCGGGCGACTTCTAAGAGCGCTCCGTGGATGCGGGTGCGCAGTTGCGCGGCGGCGGCCCGCGTAAAAGTGACCGCGGCAATCCGGTGGGGTGGGTACTCGGCCAACAACTCTAAATAGCGGAAAACCAGCGCGGTAGTCTTCCCTGTTCCCGCCGAGGCGACACGGACCTTCATACCGCTTCCGACTCCTTCACCCGGCAGATATCCCCGAACCCGCAGTCGCGGCAGTAATTGCCTGGGCGGGCTTCGAACATTTTCGATTGATGCGCTTGCCAAGCGGAAACGGCTTCCTGGTAACGCTTGTCCAGTAACGACTGCATGGCTTTGCTATTGCGGTTTTTCCGGTTGAACTCATAGGCCAGCACGGGCCGGCTTCCCAGCGGCAGGACGAAGACCTCCACCGCCTGTACTTCGGGGGTTTCCAAAAGAGTCCTCGAGGCCAGCAACTCGGTCCATCCT
>JAMCQK010000182.1:680-10781 GCA_023382135.1 Deinococcus sp. | reverse complement strand
TAGCTCGGGTATTTTTTTGATCACCTGATACCAGCATGAGCTCGTAGTGTGCTACTAGTGTGGCGTCATGCCGCCGTCCACACACAGTGTCTGGCCGTTGATGTATGCAGCATCGTCGGAGGCCAGGAAGGCAACGGCTTTGGCAATTTCATCTGGTTTGCCGAACCGGCCAGCGGGAATCTGTTTTAGGTATTCAGCCTGCACGTTTTCAGCTAACTTTGCGGTCATATCCGACTCGATAAACCCCGGGGCAATGGCGTTCACGGTAATTCCGCGCCCTGCGTCTTCTCTGGCAACCGTACGAGTCAAGCCAATCAGCCCAGCCTTGGCGGCAACGTAGTTGGCCTGCCCTGGGTTGCCCAGTATGCCCACCACGCTGGTGATGTTTACGATGCGCCCCCAGCGGGCCTTCATCATCAGCTTTACGGCTTCACGTGTTGTTCGGAAGATAGCGCTCAAATTGGTTTGAATGACTATGTCCCAGTCCTCGTCTTTCATGCGCACCAACAACGTGTCGCGGGTAATTCCCGCATTGTTAACCAGAACGTCTAAGCCGCCTAAAGCTGCTGCGGCGTCGTTGACCAGTTTTGCCGCCGCGCTTGGGTCTTCCAGGCCGGCTCCCAGAACAACTACTTGCGGCGCGCCCAAGGACCTGGCTTCGGCTGCTACGGCCTCCGCCGCTTCTTGGCCTTTGGCGTAGTGGACCACAAGCGCATAACCGCGCCTGGCGAACTCGAGCACGATCGCTTTGCCAATTCCGCGGGATGATCCGGTTATTAAAGCTTTACGCATACGTCCTCCGTTGAACGCTAAACACCGAACGCTAGAGGCAAAAGCGTTAGCTGTTCCGTGCTAAGCTTTCGGCAACCTCCTGGGGATTTGTAAGACTCCTGGCCTCAACGTTCTCCAGGGTTCGGCCAACCAGACCCGTAAGAACCCTGCCCGAACCAAATTCGAGGAACTGGGTGATTCCCCGCTGCTGGAGGTCTTTCAGGATTTCTACCCAGCGAACCGGCGAGGTGATCTGTTCCAGCAAAAGTTCTTGGATGCGTGCGGGGCCGGTCTCGGGTTTTGCGGTGACATTGGAGTACACCGGAAACACAGGTGTGTGCAGTTGAATTTTTGCAAGATCGAGAGCTAGCCGTTCGCGCGCGGACCGCATCAAGCTTGAGTGAAAGGGGGCGGAAACCGCAAGGGGAACCACCCGCGCCTTTTGCGCTTTGAGCGCTTCCGATGCTGCAGCTACTCCCTCGGTTGTGCCGGAAATGACTGTCTGCTCCGGCGAGTTAAGATTGGCGATCTCGACCCCCGGAATATCTGAAATCACTTTCTGGATATCGGCCAGCGGCATTCTGATAACTGCGGCCATTGCGCCTGTACCCAAGGGTACGGCTTCTTGCATGTACTGGCCGCGCTTGCGCACCAGCCGAAGGCCATCCTCTAAACCTAGAGTGCCAGCGGCCACGTGCGCGGTCCACTCGCCCAAAGAGTGGCCGGCGGCAAAAGAAGGTTTGGGGCCGGAGGCCTCGAGGTAAGCCATGTATGCCGCATAGCCCACCGCCAGCAGCGCGGGCTGCTGGTTGGCCGTGAGCCTGAGCTCCTCCTCGGGGCCTTCCCACATCACCCTCACCAGTCCGGGGAGCGTTGCTTCCAGCCTGTCCAGGACGTCCTTGGCGGCTTTCGAGCCTGCATACAAAGCCCTGCCCATGCCAACCTCTTGCGAGCCCTGGCCGGGGAAAAGCGCCGCAATTATGGACACTATGCACCCCTCGTTATGCGCGGAAGCCTTGCGGGAAACCGGTATTCATCGCAATCAAAATTAGCTGCCCCAGGTCAATACGCTGGCGGCCCAGGAAAGTCCTGCGCCGAAAGTAACGAAAAGCAGGTGATCGCCCGGCTGGATCCTGCCTAAGTCCAGGGCTTCTTGCAGCGCCAGCGGAATGGAGGCAGTCGAGGTATTGCCATAGCGGTCCACGTTGACCATCACGCGCTCCCAAGGCAGGCCCAGGCGCTCGCGCGCGGCGTCGATAATCCGAAGATTGGCCTGGTGTGGAACGAAGAGCTCGATGTCTTCCGGTGTCAGGCCGGCTTTGTCCACCGCCTCCAGGGTGGCGGTGTTCATTACCCTGACCGCGAACTTGAACACCTCGCGCCCGTTCATGAAAGCGTTTTGCGGGAGCGGGGTTCCGTCCGGCAGGTTTGGGGCGGTGCATCTCATGGCCAGTTCTTTTGCCCCCGATCCGTCGGCACCCAGTACAAACGACCTGAACCCATACCCGTCTTTCACGGGGCCAATCACCGCCGCGCCCGCCCCATCGCCAAAGAGCACCGCGGTGGAACGGTCGTTCCAGTCCATAATCTTGGTAAGCGCCTCGGAGCCAATAACTAAAACTTTATTTGCCACCCCCGCTTGTATCGATGCGTAAGCCTGCGAAACAGCGTAGACCCAGCCGGGGCAGCCAGAAAGCAGGTCGTAAGCGCCGGCGTTCAAACCAAAACGGTTTTGCACCAGCGCGGCGGTGGCGGGGAAGAGCGCGTCTGGGGTGTTGGTGGCGACAATGACCAGGTCCACGTCTTCGAGCGCCTGCTGGCCGTGGCGTTTTATTAAATCTTCCACCGCGCGAAAGGCCAGCGTGGAGGTGTACTCGTCTTCAGCGGCAATATGACGTTCCTTAATTCCGGTGCGAGAAATGATCCACTCATCCGAGGTTTCCAGGAAGGACTCAAAGTCCTCGTTGGTCATTATTTTGCTAGGCGTATAGGCGCCCAAAGCGCGGATTCCAACATTCACGAAGCCCTCCAAAAAAAGAAAACTACCCTGGTTTCCTGCTTCACCGGGGTAGTTTACCTTGCTTTTTGGGGCAAGAATGAGAACTAAGGCTTGTTAGACCTCGAACACCTTGCGGCCATCATAGTAACCACAGGATGGGCATACGGTGTGCGGGGGCTTCATGCTTTTGCACTCGGGGCAGGCAACCAGCTTGGGAGCGGAAAGCGCCTGGTGGCTGCGGCGCGAGTCACGCCTTGCTTTGGAAGTCTTTTTCTTGGGTACGGGGTGCTTGGCCATGAGGGTCCTCTCTTGCTGTGCGCTAACATCAGGCCTCGAGGCCTGAAAACCGTTCCATAGTCTAGGCGATGTACACGCTTAGGTCAACCTGGCTGGAAAAGAAAACTTGGGCCGCAGTGGCCTGACCTTGCAATTAAACCACCTTCACCCTACTTAATCTCGTCCAGAAACTTGTCCAAACCCGCCAGTTTGCTGGCCTCTTGGCTGAGGGGGTGGCCACAGTCGGTCTGGTTGCGGTTGGCCCCGCAGACCGGACAGAGGCCCTGGCAGTCTTGCTTGCAAAGAGCAGCCAAGGGAAGCTCCACCGCAAAGGCTTCGGAGAGAAAAACCGACAAGTCTAGGTCTGGGTGGCCAAAGACAACAAACTCCTCCTCGTTTTCTTCTTTTACTTCCAGACCCTCGGCGCCAGGCTGGTACCGGAGCATGTGGTGGAAGTGGGCGCGGACCAGCGTGGGCGCGGCCTCGAGGCAGCGCCTGCACTCCAAAACGGCCTTGCCGGCAATTTCGCCCGAGAGCCAGAGTTCGCCGTCGCCAATCGAAGTGACGCTTACCTTCCAGAGCGCGGGGGCTTCCAGGAGTATTTGTTCGCCATCCAGCCGGATGGCGCCATGTATCTCTCCCTTGGCTTCAGCCGTGCCGCCTTCCCGCACAATGCGCGCCAAGTTGATGCTCTGTACTAGGTTAGGGTCCATAAATAGCCTTTGGCTCAAGTGTACCGCCAACGCCCCAAGCGAGGGTATTCGCGCTTGTGTTTTGGGGGGAGCCTTGGGGCTTGTTAGCATAGGGCGATGAAACAGATTGGCATTCTGGGTGTGCCCATGGACCTTGGCGCCGGCAGGCGCGGGGTGGATATGGGCCCCTCGGCTATCCGCTACGGGCGGCTCCACCAGGGCCTCGAGGCCCTGGGCCACAAGGTTTTCGACCTAGGCGACGTGGACGTACCGGTTGCCGAGAGTATTACCGAACAAGGCCAGCGTGCCGGGTTTGCTTACCTGGAGCCCATCCGCAAGGCTTGCCAGGACACCATGGACGCCTTGTTGGAACTACCCGAAAATGTTTTCCCGGTTGTGCTAGGGGGCGACCACTCGGTTGCCATCGGCTCTGTCGCTGGTGCGTCAAAAAGGCGGCGGATCGGGGTCATCTGGGTGGATGCGCACGCCGACTTCAACACCCCACAGACCAGTCCCAGCGGGAATATCCACGGCATGCCGCTGGCTACGCTTTGCGGTCTGGGCGATCTAAAACTAGTGAATCTGGGCTGGGAAGGCGCCAAGGTAAAGCCGGAAGACGTGGTGCTGATTGGCATCCGCAGCCTGGACCCAGGCGAGGTCGGTTTGCTGCGTGAACGTGGGATGACCGTGTACACCATGAAGGAAATTGACCGCATCGGTATTCCTAGGGTGGCGGAAGAAACCGTAGAAAAACTAAAAGGTCTTCCCAAAGTTCACGTATCGCTGGATGCCGACGTGCTTGACCCGGAGATTGCCCCCGGCGTGGGCACGCCGGTTCCCGGGGGCCTAACCTACCGCGAGGCGCATCTGTTAATGGAGCTTTTCTCCGACGCGGGCATTGCCACCAGCCTGGATCTGGTGGAGGTGAACCCCATTCTGGACCGGGAGAACCGCACCGCCAGAATAATGGTGGAACTGGCTTCGAGCTTGTTGGGGAAGAAGATTTATTGATTTTCACCGCCAGCCCAAGGGGCAGGGTGTTGAGTACAATTCCTTTGTGCTGGTGATCCCCGCGGTCGACATTCAGAATGGGCGCGCGGTGCGGCTCTTTGAGGGCGACCCGGAGCGTGAGACGGTTTATTTCGAAGACCCGGTGGAAGCCGCGGTGTACTGGCAATCGCAAGGGGCGCGGATGCTTCATCTGGTTGATCTGGATGCTGCAACGGGCCGGGGCGAGAACCGCAAGACCATCCGCAGAATTGCCGAGAGCACTAAGGCTCCGTTTGAAGTGGGCGGCGGGGTGCGCAGCCTCGAGGCCGCCCGTGAAATTCTCGCACTGGGCGCAGCGCGGGTAGTCGTGGGCACTATAGCAGTCAAAGCCCCCGGAGTGCTTTCCGCCATGCTGGAAGAGTTTGGCCAAAAGAAGATAGTCGTCAGCTTGGATGCCAAGGGGACAGAAGTGGTCGTTGCGGGCTGGCAGGAAGGGACCCATCTCGACGCACGGGGTCTAGCGAAAGAGCTCTGGTCGCGGGGAGTCCGAACGCTAATTTACACCGACGTGCGGCGCGACGGCACCTTGCGGGGGCTCGACCTGGAAGCCGTGAACCAGATCCGCCAAGCCTGGCCGGGCTATCTGATTGCGGGTGGGGGGATCGCCTCGGACCGAGACATCGAAGGTCTGAAGAAGCTTAAAGTGGAAGGCGCGATTACCGGCAAAGCGCTCTATGAAGGCCGCATTGATTTGACGCGCTGGGTCTGAGCCGGCATAGCTCTGGAGCTGTCGCCAGGTTTAGACTGGAGTCATGAAGCTTCTCAACTGGCTGGCTTTCTTGATCACGCTGCTGGTGGCGGGGCTTTCGGGGTTGTTGTATGTCGCGGATCCCCTGCTGCTGCTGGGCACGCCCTGGGGTAGCGTGCACCTGGCCTGGCTGGTGGCGGGCGCTTTTTTGCTCGGGGCGATGGTGGCAGGCTTCTACGTTATGGCCTACTGGTTTAGTGTTCGTAAAGCATTGGGCCAGCGCCTGCGTGAGATCAAGCGTATGAGGGCGGACCTCGAGGCCCTGAAACAGAAGCATGTCGAAGAAATTCCCCGCATTCCGGACCGCCCCGAAGCATGATTCCCCCCCGCGTCCGCACAGTGCTATCAAGACACACCTTGCTAAACCTATGATCTGGCGATTCCGGCCCTGGCCTCCAGGCAGCGAGCTCGTGCCGCTGATGGAGTCCTTGGGGGTCTCACCCCTGGTGGCGGCTATCCTGGTGAACCGGGGCTTTTCCGGTCCCGGTTCTCTCAATCCCCCGCTGGAACTCCTGCCGCTGGAAGGCCTCGAGCAGGCCGCCGCCCGCGTGATCCGGGCCATCGAACAAGGAGAACGTATCCGCGTTCACGGTGACTACGACGCCGACGGGCTTACCGGCACCGCCATTTTGCTGAAAGGTCTTGGGTGTCTTGGTGCCAATATCCACCCCTTTATTCCGCACCGTCTGGACGAAGGCTACGGGGTGCTCAAAGAACGCCTGCCGGAGCACCTGGAAGCCTGCGATCTCTTCATCACTGTGGACTGCGGCATTACCAACCACGCGGAGCTGCGCGAGCTGGTGGAAAACGGCCTGGGCGTGCTGGTAACCGACCACCACTCGCCTGGACCCGCGCACCCCCCCGGCCTAGTGGTGCACCCGGCGCTCAGCCCCAGACTTGAGGGCCTGCCCCACCCCACCGGCTCGGGCGTGGCGTTTCTGCTCTTGTGGAAAGTGCACGAGCTTATGGGCATGGCCCCGCCGTGGGAGTATGCCGACCTTGCCGCCATTGGCACTATCGCGGATGTGGCGCCGCTCAAGGGGTTCAACCGGGCGCTGGTGACAAAAGGCCTCGAGGCCCTAAAACACTCGGCCCACCTGGGTCTCAGCTACTTAGCCCAAGAACACTGCCGCGCTTACACAGCAACCGAAGTTGCTTTCCGCATAGCCCCGCGCATCAACGCGGCTAGCCGGCTTGGCCAGGCCGAACTGGCGCTGGAACTCCTTACCACCGGTGATGCTTCCCGAGCGCAGGCTTTATCGCAGGCGCTTTCCCAACTCAATTCCCGCCGCCAGCGGATTGAAGAAGAAATGCTTGAGCGCGTTCTCTCGCAAATCGACCCAAAGCAAAGCGCCCTAGTGGTGGAAGATCCCGGAGGCCATCCAGGCGTGATGGGTATTGTGGCGAGCCGGCTGGTGGAGCGGTTTTTCAAGCCCGCCTTCATCATTGCGGAAGGCAAGGGGTCGGTGCGCTCCACTCCAGGTATCAGCGCGGTGGGAGCGCTCCGGCGGGCCTCCGGGCTGCTCAAAAGGTTTGGGGGCCATGCGCAGGCTGCGGGGTTTGCCATCGAACAAGAAAAGGTCCCTGCTTTCCGGCAGGCCATCTTGGATTACTGCTCCGAACACCCGGTCCCAGTCCCAGAAGTTTTGCTGGATGCTTTTTTGGAGCGGGAAAACCTGCCGGAGCTTTTCAAGAGCCTCTCGTTGCTGGAACCTTTAGGCGAAGGCAACCCGGAGCCGGTTTTTTATCTTTCGGGAAAACCGGAGGCGGTCCGCACCATTGGCGAAGGGCGGCATCTTTCCTTCAGGCTTGGCGGCCTACGGGTGGTCAAGTGGAAGGACAGCGGCGAAAGTTTTCCCAAAGGCGAAATTGAACTCGCGGCCAACCTGGTGCTGAACCAGTGGAACGGCGAGGAGAGCGTCGAGTTGCGCGCGCTGGCAGCGCGCCCGAAAGACGCGTTGCTTGGGGCCAGGCCAGGCTGGGCACAGCCGGTGCCAATGCAGGAAGCATTGCGCGATGCCTTGTCCTCGGGGGCTTCTATCTATGTCTCGGAAGAGGGAGCTGAGTGGTTCAAGAGCCAGGGCGCCAGTGTGGTGGGCCCGGAAACCGCGGCATATTGGTTTAGCCTGCCCGGGTACTGGGCTCCTCGCGAGGAAGTAAAGGTTGCCTTGTCGGAAAAGGCGATCGAGAGGCTGCAAAAAACTAACCCGGCCGGGCTGAGCGAGGCTGGGGCTAGCACCCTCTTGCGGTTAACATTGGCTAAGCGCCTGGTGCTTGCTTACAGAAGCGCGAGTGCAGAACTATTTAGCGAGGCGTTAGAGTGTTGGTGGGAATATGTACAGTGCACGACTTCACTAGTGGGGGAGAAGCATGTATAAGTCACCCAGAGAGCGCTTCGATATTCGCGTCTACGCTGATAAATACACGGTTTACTGCCAGGCGCACCTAATATACGGAGGCGGGGTTACCGACCTTTTGAATACCGAGAAAGGGTACTTGCCGGTTACCGACGCCAAACTTTATCTGCCCGGCCACAAGCATCCCCCGCAAGCAGGCGATCTCATGGGAGAGGCGGGTTTCCTGGCGCTTCAAAAGAACAGCCTACTTTGGCTGGCGGGTGGCAGGCCCAGTTCTTCCCGGGCTGGTGGGGTGGTCTTGGAGCGTCGTAAGGTGATCTTTCTGTATGGGCCTTACGCGCTCACCGGCTTACTTGAGACTCCTAAAGGAGCCAGGCTTTCGGACTACGTATCCACCGCTAAAACCTTCCAGACTGTGTTCGACGCGGGACTCTACGAGCTCGAGGCCCGCAAGCCCATCACCGAACTTTCGCCGCTTGAAGGCTTTGAATTCGTAACAGTGAACCTTCACCGGGTGGAAGGCATTGTCGAGATAGTGCCAGGCGAGCAGCACGACACGATTATGGGCGCGGGTTAGCCCCACTCGTTATTGTTGGGTTGTTTTCCTAAAATCTTGATATCCAATCGATAAAACGATTCCACATGCCGGATACCGAGCTGTCCAACGATTTGGGCTCGTCTGCTCCTTCTCTGAGTCAAGCGGGCACTGAGCTCGGCAGTTCAAAGTTGCCTCCGTTTCCGCATGGGAACTTATGTATCCGCACTACAGCAGACATCGGTAGTCGGCCATAGATGTGGGGGAACAGCTCGGTTCCGCCGTCGAGATTCTCGTCAATCACTTCGTGGGGGACGGCAGAGCAGTCAATCTCCAGCAGCACCAAGTCGCGACCGCCCCGGTACTTGAAATTGGCCACCCGAGTGACTTGGTCTGCATATGAGCAATGTATGAAGCCGTCCACATCGAACGCCGCTGGAGCGTACTCGCCGGACTCTTTGGCTTGTTCCGCTTCAGCGGCCGAGGTGATGTGGAAAATTGGCTTCACTGTGTGCCTCCCATAACTAACAATAAAACAAAAATCTTGTGCCCGGCGAACTCTTCGAGGCCTATCTGGTGCTACCACAGCAAAAAATTATGCACAAGCAGCCCGAGAGCGCTATGGCGTGTACCCACAGATACAGATCGGCGACCAGACCCATTTTCGGCTGGATCCAGCCGGTTTCCAGGAGCCCCCGGAGCAAGGCCCGAAAAACATCTGCCTATCACGTTGCTTATGTGGGATCTTCGGGTGTCCGTCCTCAGACCCAGATCCCATGACGGCTTCGGGCTTTTTTGGGTCAGGAAGAACCCTTGCTACGGGTTGTGGGCGGCAGTCCCAAGCTGCGCGGGTGACCAAGAGGGGGGTGGGCGGCGTTCTTGTTTGGTAGAGGCGCCCGTGCAGAGAAAAGCTACTCAAAGCGTGTAAGGTTGTCACGGATCCGGCCGGCCTGGGCTTTGGAATCCAGCAGGCGCTCGCGCTCCGCTTCCACCACTTCGGCGGGAGCTTTGTCGACAAAGCCGGCGTTCGCCAGCTTGCGCTCGGTGGTCTCAATTAACTTGTCCAGCTCCGCGAGGCGTTTCTTTTGGCGCTCCTTCCAGGCTTGCAGGTCGCCCTCCGGCTGCAGGTAGACCGTCACATTGGGCGTGACTTGCGCCAGCGCTTTTTCGGGTTTTCCCAGGGTGGGCCTGGCGTGAGAAAGAAAGCTGAAGAAACCAGCGTTTTCCATCACTGTTTTTGCGCCTTGTCCGTCCAGCTCCACCGCTATTTCCTGCTGAGGGGGTAGCGCAAGCTCTGTCCGTAAAGCCCTGGTTGCGCTCACCGCGTCTTGGACCACGCCGAAGGTGCGCTCGGCCTCGAGGTCCCTTGCCCCCGGCTTGGGCCACGCCTGCAGGGCCAGCTGCTTTTCATCGCCTGTTAGCCCGCGGTAAAGCTCCGAGGTGATAAACGGCATGATGGGATGCAGAAGTTTCAGCAGCGCAATGAGCGTGCTCTCCAGGTTTTCCATGGTGGCGGTGTTACCCTCGCGCAACGCTGGTTTAGCCGCCTCCAAGTACCAGTCGCAAAACTCACTCCACACCAGGTGGTATACCTTCCGCGTTGCCTGACCCAGGTCAAAGCCCTCGTAGTCGGCGGTTATCTCCCCGATCGCGCAGTTGAGGCGCGAGGCCAT
>JAMCQK010000182.1:0-670 GCA_023382135.1 Deinococcus sp. | reverse complement strand
AGAACCGGTGCCTACGGACATACTTTTTTTATTCATCAGCACGAACCGCGTGGCGTTATACAGCTTGTTGGCAAAGTTGCGTCCTTGTTCGTACCGGCGTTCGTCGTGGCGGATATCCTGTCCGCCAGTTGCCAAATAATCCCAGGCGAAACGGCAAGCATCGGCCCCGTATTTATCAATCAAAATAAGCGGGTCGATACCGTTGCCTTTGCTCTTGGACATCTTTTGACCCTTGGAATCCAAGTAGAGACCGTGCAATACAACCGTGTGGAAAGGTCTTTTACCGGTGAACTCGTAACCGGACATCTGCATTCGGGCCACCCAGAAGAACAAGATGTCGTAGCCGGTAACCAGTACATCGGTCGGGTAAAACTTCTTGAAATCCGGCGTCTCGTCCGGCCAGCCGAGCGTGCTGAAGGGCCACAACGCGGAGGAAAACCAGGTGTCAAACACGTCCGAGTCGCGGCGCAATTTCAAATGCGCGTATTTGGGGTCTTTGTCGCAGTCGAGGTCTGGATTGTCCAACGAAGGTACATAGATGTTCCCAGCCTCGTCGTACCAAGCGGGAATCTGGTGGCCCCACCAAAGCTGGCGGCCAATGGCCCAGTCCCTGATGTTTTCCAGCCAGTCGCGGTTCACCTTAAGCCAACGGTCGGGCAATAACCTCATG
>JAMCQK010000006.1:10778-11171 GCA_023382135.1 Deinococcus sp. | reverse complement strand
CCCTTTTGGTGCTGGTGTTCACAACAGCTTTGTCACAGTCGCAGACGGTGGATCCCTGGAGCGTACAGCGGGGCGGGCAGCTCTACGACAAGTGGTTCAAAGTGGTTGGAGCGGCAGACCCCGTCGCCAACCATCCGCTGTGGGCCCTGCAGACCACCAATACTCGCAAGGGGCCCGACACCTGGCGCTGCAAGGAGTGTCACGGCTGGGACTACAAAGGAAAGGATGGGGCCTATAGCGGCGGTTCACACTTCACCGGTTTCGTGGGCGTATGGGAGAGCGCAAAACATCGGGACATACGTCCGGGTCCTCCAGTCTAGCGTGGGTTTGTACAAATTAGGAGGTTCCTATGGGCACGGATCGAAGACGGTGGCGCTGGCTCGGATTGCTATC
>JAMCQK010000006.1:0-10768 GCA_023382135.1 Deinococcus sp. | reverse complement strand
CGGAGCGGCAGACCCCGTCGCCAACCATCCGCTGTGGGCCCTGCAGACCACCAATACTCGCAAGGGGCCCGACACCTGGCGCTGCAAGGAGTGTCACGGCTGGGACTATAAAGGAAAGGATGGGGCCTATAGCGGCGGTTCACACTTCACTGGCTTCGTGGGTGTTTGGGAGGGGCGCAACAAGAGTGTTGTGGAACTAATGGGTATTCTCCGCGGCAACACCAACCCGCAGCACGACTTCTCCAAAGTCCTTTCCTCGCGGGATATTACCGACCTGGCGAATTTCATCAAGTACGGCCTGCTGGACATGAGCAAACTGGTGGACTACAAGGCCAAAAAGCCCCTGCAGGCCGACCTAACCTCGGGCCGGGCTGTCTTCGGCATCTGCGCCGCCTGCCACCTTGAAGATGGCAAAGGCATTAACTTTGGCACGCCGGAAAAGCCCGTCTACATTGGCTTCATCTCCAAAGACAACCCGTTCGAAACCTTGCACAAAATATGGGCAGGCCAGCCTGGGACCAGGATGCCCGGTATGTACGGCGTTTTGACCCAGCAGCAGATGATGGACCTGCTGGCTTACAGCCAGAGCCTGCCGGAGGAATAGAGAAATAAACAACCAGCCAACCCGCAGGTCCAGTACGCCGTGTTATGCGGCTCGAAGTTTCAGCCTGCACAAGGAGGATTCCCAAATGACAATCTCAGTTCGTGAAGCGTGGACAGTGCTGCATGGGATGTTGTTCGGCGCGGCGTTCCTGCTGGCGTTCGCCGGCGGGCTCGCCGGGCTGTACAGCCTACGGCCCGAGTGGGTTACCGGGGAGGGCGTCAAGGAGCGCATATTCCGGCTGAAGGTCGGATTGTGGAGCATAGCGGTTATCGCTTGGGCCACAGTGATCTCCGGCACGTTCATTGTCTATCCGTGGTACCGGGCCAAGCCGCCCGAGGGCGCGACCGACCTGACAGAGTATCCGCGCTATCTACTGCTGGCCGACCCGTCTAAGGCCGAGTGGCACAAATTAGGCATGGAGTGGAAAGAGCACGTGGGCTGGCTCGCGCCTATCGCGGCCACCGTGGTCGCCTTCGCCGTGACCTACTATGGGTCCGCGCTGGCAAAGAAGGTTGGCGAGCGCCGCACACTAATGATTTTCTACATCATCTCGTTCGCGACGGCTGCCGTCGCCGGAGTGTTCGGGGCATTCATCAACAAGATCGCCCCCATCCGCTAGTTGCCTCACCTGACAAGGAGAAACTAACATGACTCCTCAAACGATGAATGAAGAACTGCCCAATGGCCCGGTAGTAGCGGCACTCATCGCCGGGGGCCTCGGGTCTGCCACCATCGGCCTGATGACCGTGCTGGCCGAAGCCTCGCAATCCATCATGAACGCGCTCAACTGGTGGAACCCAGCGGGGCCGCTTACGGGCAAGACGCTCGTTGGCGTGATCATCTTCTTTGTCTCGTGGATCGTGCTGCACTTCATCTTTCGCGGGAAGAACGTCAACTTCGCCCGCGCGGCGACGATTGCGCTGATCTTGCTCGGCCTCGGCATTCTGGGTACTTTCCCACCATTCTTCAAGTTATTCGCTGGTGAATAGGCGCTAGAGGCGGGGCTTGTTGGAACCAAGAAGCCGCCCAACACTGCATCCAGCCAGCGCCGCTTAGCTCCGCTAAGCGGCGCGGCCGATGCTGGCCGTTAGGCGTCTAGGCCCTAGCCGCGGGCTGCGCCTTGGCGCGGTGTTTTCCAGGCTTCACCTTGGCATCGCCAAGCCTGTGGCGGACTTCAAGCGCTCTGAGTCCCCCAACCAAAGTCTGGGTAAGCGCCTGGTCCAAGTTTTCGGCAAAGTGGAAGCTAAGGTTTTGCCGCAGATAAGCGGGGATATCGGACAGGTCGGCCTGGTTCTGCTTAGGGAGCACCACCACGCGGATCCCCGCGCGGCGGGCACCCAGCACTTTTTCCTTCACCCCGCCAACCGGCAGCACCCGGCCCGTAAGGGTGATTTCCCCGGTCATGGACACGTCGTGGCGCACCGGAACCTCGGCAAGCGCAGAGACTAGTGCGGTAGTGATGGCCACGCCAGCGGAAGGGCCTTCCTTGGGAACCGCGCCCGCGGGAACATGGACGTGAACATCCGAATTATCGAAGCGTTCAAGCGAGATGCCGAAACGCTCGGCATTCTTCTTGGCATAGGTGAGCGCCGCACGCGCGGATTCTTTCATCACGTCGCCTAGCTGGCCGGTAAGGATCAGGTTGCCTTTTCCGGGAAGCACGGTGGCTTCCACGAACATGATGTCCCCGCCAACGGGCGAGTAGTACATGCCGGTAGCCACACCCACCTGGGGTGCGCGGGCTTCGGATTCTGGCTGGTAGCGTGCTGGCCCAAGGTGGGCCTCGAGGTCCTTGTCGGTCAGGCGAACACGCTTCTTGCCCTCTTCCAGGATGCGCCGGGCGGCCTTGCGCAAAAGCGTTCCGATTTCGCGTTCCAGGTTCCGCACCCCGGCTTCACGCGTGTACTGCGTGATGATGCGCGCGAGCGCCGCGTCGGTAAGAACCACCTGTTTTTCCTTGAGGCCGTTTTCTCGCAGCTGTCTTGGGAGCAAGAAGCGCTTGGCAATTTCTAGCTTCTCTTGCTCGATGTACGAGGTGAACTCGATGAGCTCCATCCGGTCCATGAGCGGCCCCGGTATGCTGGCGCCAAAGTTCGCAGTGCAAACAAATAAAACTTCGGAGAGGTCGAAAGGTACACCCAGGTAGTGGTCGGTGAACTCCTTGTTCTGCGCCGGGTCCAGTACTTCCAGAAGCGCCGCCGCCGGGTCTCCTTGGTACGAGGCCCCCAGCTTGTCCACTTCGTCCAGCAAAAAGACCGGGTTCTTGCTTCCGGCCTGACGCAGGCCTTGAATAACGCGTCCCGGCAGCGCGCCAATGTAGGTGCGCCGGTGGCCCCGGATGTCGGATTCATCGCGTGCGCCGCCCAGCGAGATACGCACGTATTTGCGCCCCAGCGCCTTGGCGATGGATCTGGCGATGGAGGTCTTGCCCACGCCCGGAGGCCCCACAAAAAGCAGGATGGGGCCCTTGGCCACTTCTTCGGCGGGGATCTCGCCCTTCTTGGCGCGTTCGGACTTGAGCTTGCGCACAGCCAGGTACTCGATCACGCGGTCCTTTACTTTCTCGAGGCCGTAGTGGTCTTCTTCCAGCACGTCCTGGGCATGCTTCAGGTCAATCTGGTCGTCGGTGCGCTTGTCCCAAGGAAGGTTGGCAATCCAGTCCAGGTAGGTCCGCACCACTGAGGCCTCGGCGGAGTCCGGATGCATGCGGGCAAAGCGGCCAAGCTCGCGCTCCACTTCCTGCTTGGCGGCTTCGGGCAGGTTCAGCGCGTCAATCTTCTTGCGGTACTCCTCGAGCTCGTTTTCTTCTTCTTCGCCGTGAAGTTCGCGCTGGATAGCCTTCATCTGCTCGCGCAGAAAGAACTCGCGCTGGTTTTTGTCAATCTCTTCCCGCACCTGCTGTTGGATGCGCTTCTGCGTCTCCACCAGCTCCAGTTCGGCGTCGAGCAGAACCAAGACACGCCGAAGGCGTTCGCTCACCAGCGGTTGTTCCAGAATTTTCTGTTTGTCTTCGAGCCGGAAATCCATGTGAAAGGCCACCTGGTCGGCAAGCTGCGAAGGGTCCTCCAGGTTCATTACCAGTTGCACCACTTCCGGCGGCAGAAATTTGCCCTCTTTGAGCACGCTCTGGAAACGCTCGCGCACCTCGCGGAAAAGGGCTTTGGACTCGAGGTCTTTGCCAGGCATGTCGGTAAGCGGCTCAACCACGGCCTCGAGGTAGCCCCCTTTCAACTCCACCGCCTGCAGCTTGGCCCTGGCAAAAGCTTGCACCAGCATTTGCACCGAGCCATCCGGGTTCTTGCGCATTCTGAGTACATTGCAGGCCGTACCAACCGTGAAAAGGTCCTTGGGACCCGGCTCATCCTGCTCCTTGTCCTTCTGGCTCACGATCAGGATCACCCGGTCACGGGAGAGCGCCTGGTCGATGGCTTTGATGGAAACATCGCGGCTGGCGTCTATCGGCATCACCATGCCGGGGTAGATGACGGAGCCACGCACCGGGCAGACCGGCAGCACGCTGGGGAGTTCGGTAGAAGGAATATTCTCGTTCATGGATCCCACCGCTAAAGTCTAGACCATGCTCGCTTATCAATACCACGCACGCTCACAGTCATGTGTCCCGTGCGCCGGTGGCAGGTTAGCCACACCTCTTTGTTTACGGTATGTTGAATGCGATGCGGCGCGCGCCTTACCGGCTCTGGATCCTGGCCCTGGTGCTGCTGGCCGGCCTGTGGTTGGGGGGAGCTGGCCTAGCCCAAAAAAGTGGCGGTGGTATCGGCGGGCGGGGTGGTTTTCGTTCGCTGCCGGGGCCTTCCGCACCCCAGGTATACCCTTCACCCGCGCCGTCCTTCCCGCTCCCTACGCCTGGCTACGGCGGGCCTTCGTCCTACCCTTACTTCCCACGCCCGCTGGTCTTCCCCGGGTTCTACGGCGGCGGGCTGGACCTGGCTGCGGGGGTGATTTTAATTGCGCTTATCGGTATTGGGTTCGCCATGGTCCAGGGTTTGCGCAGGGCGGGGGATGGAGATGCGGGCCTAGAGGCCGAAACCGCCAGGCTCAGACTGGCGCTGCTTTACAGCGCGGATTTACAACAGAACCTCAGGAAGCTTGCCGCAAGCGCCGACACCGGGACCACCACCGGGCTCGCCGGCTTGGTGGACGAGGTAAGCACCCTGCTCCTGCGCCAACAGAGCGCTTGGAGGTTTGGCAGCTACCAGACCATGAAAGGAGGCTATCGCGAGACCGAAGCTCAGTTTGACCAGTGGATGACCGAGGACCGTTCGCTCTATGCCGAGACCTTTCACAAATTCGAGGGCAGGCTGGCGGAAAAAGTAGATTACCAGCCCAAGGCCGAACCGGGCGGGCGCTACCTGCTGGTCTCTATTGTGGTGGCGGCAAGCTTGCAGCTTCCACATGTTCCCTTGCCCCTGCGCGTGCAGGGCGTCAAGCAGGCTTTGCTGGCGGTGGCTTCCACCACGCCCGTCACTCTGCTGGCGGCATTTGTCTCCTGGACGCCGGAAGCCAGCGGCGAAGCGCTGACGGAATCCGAACTGCTGGCTGGCTGGCCCCAGCTGGAACTGCTGTAAGCGGAAGACTAAGGCTTTGGTCCAGTTGGCTGATAGGTACTAAAAAGAGATTTGACGAACCGCTTCCACCACCTGTTCATAGGGTGGCTCCTGGCCAGGCTTCTCCCCCACCCAGCTCCAGCCACCACACCGGAACCGTCCAGCACAAACCGCGCCCGGCCACCTCGCGCAGGCACTTGAGCTCGGGTAGCACAATGCCAAAAGCCTTGATGGCCTCCTTGTTGAAGTCGGAGAGCATGGGATAGCTCACGCCCAGCTTCCCGGCGGACGCCTCGAGCTTAAAGGGCGTGTCCACCGAGATGCCCACCACCTTGGCTCTCAGGTTCTGGTTCTGAGGGGCTATCTCTAAAGTTACAGAGTTCGGTGGTGCAGACCTTGGTGAAGGCAGCGGGAAAAAACAGCACGACCACCGGGTGGCCCTGGGCCAAGTCTGCAAGATTGGCGGCCTAGAAACAACTAGCCCTTGCGGGCTGAGCGAGGCCTGTCGAGACTGGTGTTATATTTGGCGCTTTGTTTCCAACTAGGTGTCCCATGGCTCTATTTTAAACGCTGGTTGACGGCGCTGGAATTTCGCCCGCGCAGCCACCACATAAACTGAAGGCATGATCCAGGTTCGCAAGAGGAGCGTCACCTTCATCCCCCCGGGTAATGCTAAACACTTGATCGGCGACTTCAGCGACTGGGACAAAAAACCGATAGCTGTGGACGGCCCGCTCACGCTCGAGTTCCCCGAAGGGGCATATATCGAGTATGCCTTTCTGGATAGCCAAGGAAAGCCCTTTGCAGACCCGGACAACCCGCTGAAAGCCCAAAACCCCTGGTGGAGCTACCCGCGCGCCATCGAGCTTCCGGGCTTCAAGACCCAAGAAACTCCCCATCCCGCTAAAACGCCGGAGGTCCGCCGCCACCGCATGGAATCCAAAGCTCTGGCTGCCACCCGTAGATATTACGTGTGCGAACCCTCCAGGCCGGCAGAGGCTATGGTCTTGGTCCAAGACGGTGTGGCCTATTACCGCACCGCCAACTTACACCTGGTAGCCACAGCGCTGGAGGAGCTTGGAGAAATCGTGCCCTTAAGACTGGTGTTTATCGAGCCGGAAGACCGTCAGTCCGAGTACTGGTTCAACCCTGGCTACGAGGCCTTCATGCTGGAGGAGCTTCTTCCAGAGCTAGAGAGGACCTACGGCGACGTGACCATCAAAGCCCTTTGGGGAGCCAGCCTTGGCGGCCTGGTCTCGGCCTGGCTGGCGCTAAAGCATCCAAAACTTTTTCCCAAGATAGCCATGCAGTCTGCCTGTCTTACCGCCGACCCAAGCGGTGGCGACCCCTACCGCGACCCGGAGTGGCTCACCTCCGCTTATGCCGCCAATGAAAAGCTACCGCTACGCTTTTACTTGGAAACTGGACAGATTGAGTGGCTCCTGGCGCCCAACCGCCGCTTTGCCGCCATGTTGGCGGACCGGGGGTATCCCCACGCCTACCATGAACGCCCCAGCGGGCACAATTGGATGACCTGGCGGCAGGGGCTGGCCCCCGCCCTGCGCTTCCTGTTTAGAACCTGGCACTGAACGCCCGCTCAAGGTAACGTGATGGCGATGATAGTTCTCTCCTTGCTGCTGGCGTACCTCGTTGGCTCGCTTCCGCTTGGCTACTGGACTCTCAAGACGCTTTCGGGCCGCGAACCACGCTTGAGCTCGGTTTACAATCTCGGCCTCGAGAACGCGCTCAAGCTTATGGGGCCAACTGCGGTACTGGCCTCGTCCGCGCTCGACGTTCTGAAAGGCTTGGTGGCGGCGGGCTTGGGATCATTTGCTGCCCAAAGCGCACCAGCGGGAACCGGTACGGCTCTCCCCTTCCTGCTGCTAGCGGCGCTGTCTGGGTACCTGGGACACCTGTATCCCTTGTCTGTTTTTTCTTCCTACAGCATGAGGGGCCGGGGCGGAATGGTTCTTGCCGGGGTGGTGGCGGGCCTGGCATTTTGGACGCGCGACTATACGCTCGCGGTCTTCCCGCTGGCTTTCAGCCTGGTGATCCTGGCCTTCTCGCGCCACACCTCGCTCGCCGCGCTCGGTATTCCACTGGCGCTAGCGCTGACGGCTAGTTTTGGGGCCTCGGTTTGGTGGGCCAAGCTTGCCGCCTGGGCGCTCTTCGGGCTGGCCTTTTGGCGTTATAAGGAAAATATCGGGCGCGTCCTCGAGGGCACCGAGACGCGGCTTGGGAGCCCTCCGCCAATGCCTTCCGAGAAACAGGTGGTCTGCGCCTTCATGATCCATCCACTAACGCTCGCGGATTTATGGCAGAGTCCCCGCTTTCGCTGGGCCAAAACGCTGGTGGAGAAAGGGCTCATCCCGGCCAGGATGATTGAGCGCGTAGCCGAGTGGTTCCGGCCTATGAAGGTGGGGGAGTTGTATAACATGCGGACCGCCGATGGCCGCGAGATCCGCTGTTACTTGATATCGGCTCCGCTGCTGCCGCAGCAGATTACCGGCAAACCAGAGCTGGCCGCGCGCAAGGCCATCCAAGGCGCGCGGCTGGCGCGCGAACTGGGCGCCAGCGTCTTTGGTCTGGGCGCCTTCTGGAGCGTGGTGGGCGATAAAGGCCTGAAGGTTCAGGAAGCGGTACCGGAGATCGAGGTCACCAACGGCGGCGCGTACACCGCGGGTACGGTGCGGGCGGCGATTCCTAAAATATTAGAACATTTCCAGCAGAGTGGGAGTAGGCTACAGAACATAACGGCGGCGGTGGTCGGGGCCAACGGCGTGGTGGCGTTTGGCATCGCCAGGCAGATTGCGCCCTTGGTGGGAAAACTTATTCTGGTTGGCCGCAACTTGGAGCGGCTGGAAAAGAGCGCCGAGAGCTTGCGCAAGAATCTGGAACGCAAAAGACAGGCAACGGAGATGGTGTTGAGCACCGAGGTAACGGCTATCCGCGAGGCCGACCTGGTATTCTCCGCCACCTCGGACCCGAACCCGGTTATTCTCCCTGAGCACGTGAAGCCCGGGGCCTGGATCTATGACGAGGGGGTTCCGCCGGACGTGCACGAGGATGTTTGGCAAGTTCCCGGCGTGCGGATAATTCCGGGCGGGGTGGTGCGCCCGCCTGGGGCCATGCAGGGAAATATCGACCTACACTTTGGCACGGGCGCGGTCCCAGCTTGTTTGGCCGAAACCATGATTCTGGCGGCGGAAAAAGCCTACGCGCGCAAAAGCCTGGGCGGGGAGACCAAGAGTGAAAACATTCAGTTTTTTGTGGAGCGGGCCGAGGCTTTGGGGTTCAAGGTAGTGGACTAGGAAGAGGGAATCCCTTGCTGCTACTTAGCCCAACCAAGTTCGAGGCGGCTTTTTTGCAAGGGCGGGGCGAGCCCTTTAGCTTCAGGCTCCGCGCGGGCATCCGGGGGGAGGGCTGGGTCTGGCTGGAAAGCGGCATCGGTAAGGTGAACACTGCCATGACCTTGGCCGCGTTCGCCGCCGGGCAACCGGTTAGTCGGGCGCTCTTGTTTGGAATCGCGGGGGCCTATCCGCGATCGGGGCTCAAGGCGGGTGGCCTGGCGTTTGCCAGCGAGGAAGTTCAGGCCGATCTGGGGCTGCGCCACTCGGGTATGGCGGGGCTGGGGTTCGCCAGCCTCGAGGCCTCCTCCAGCCAGTTCCATAATCACTTTCCCCTGAACCAAGCCTTCACCGATCATCTCAATACCAGGCTTCAGCTTCCCAGGCTTCGCTTCATTACCCGCGATCTGGTTTCGGAGACCGTAGAGGAAGCGGAAGAGCTTTCCGCGCGGTGGCAGGGGGACCTCGAGAACATGGAGGGCGCGGCTTTTGCTCAAGCCTGTCTCTGGCTAGGCGTTCAGGGTGCGGAACTGCGCGCGGTGTCCAACCTGGCGGGCATTCGCGACCGGTCCCAGTGGCGCACGCGGGAGGCAGTAGCGGGCCTCGAGGCCGCCGTGCTCAACATCATTGGCCCGTGACCGGCCGGTAGGCTTCTAGGCTTCCTCCATCACACACTCACCCTTTTCTCCGCACCCTTCCCGCTGCCAGCGGTCTACCAGCCGCAGCCTGCCTTCCGGTGTGAGGCTCGCTTCTATCAGCGCCTCCCCGCTGCTGAAATGCCCTTCGGGGTCAACCTGCACGTACCGGAGGCGTATCTGGTTGCCTTCCAGCACGCCCAGAAGCTTGCCAAAGCGCACCCCGCCGCCCGCATAGTCGGCGTGAACCACGCCCAAGTGCTGACGGAAATGAAAAACGGTTTCCGTGCTGACCCGGGCATCGGTGCCATGGCTTTGAACCACGCGGAAGGTTTTAGCATCCAGGTTCGGTCTCATAGCCTTATTCTGAAGCGATGACCGATATTACGCGAGTGCTCACAGCGGGCTTCCCGGTCTGGCCGGGTGATACCCCGTTCGACTACCGGCTGACCTGGAAAATAGCCGAAGGCTCTAGCGTCAACGTGGGGAAAATTACCACCACCACCCACCTGGGGACTCATATCGATGCGCCCTTTCATTATGCTGACCAGGGGCCAAAGCTGGATGCTATCAGTTTGGATGTTCTGATTGGCCCCTGCAGGCTGGTGGACGCTAGCGGAACAAAACTTATTGACGAAGCTTTTGTAAAAGGGCTTGGCGCGCTCCCCGAGCGGGTGCTGTTCTACACCGGACAGCCGAACCGGTGGAGCAGGTTCCCAGAAGAGTTTGCTGCCTTTAGCGCCGGTGCCGCCAGGCTTCTGGCCGAGAGCGGGGTCCGCCTGGTGGGAACAGACGCACCAAGTGTCGATCCTTTCAGCTCTAAAGGCCTACCAGCACACCATGCCTTGGGAAAAAGCGGCGTGGCCATTATTGAGGGGCTCGCCTTGGAAAGCGTACCGCCGGGGAATTATCAACTAGTTGCACTTCCGCTAAAGATTGAGGGTGCGGATGCTTCGCCGGTGCGCACGCTGCTGGTTTAGAGCCTGGTGAACATAACGTTGGTTCTCGTCGCTAATCACGCGCCCGCCCGCTTGGATGTAGGCAGAGCCGTAACAGCTGGCCACCATACACCTTGGCGCCCCCACCGCGCCCTGCGCTTTCGGCTTTCCCATTTCGCTGGGGTGGAGTTAGTGTTCACGCCTTTTTGGCGTATATCTTCACTCATCAGAGCAGGCTTGGTTTGCGCAGCCTTTGGCGCCTCTTGTCGGAGGTGGGGAGGGCGTCGCTGCGTGGCTTACGCCGGCGGCGTTTGCGCCTATGACACCGGCTTAGGCTTCTTGGATCATCGCCTGCGGCTTGGCCGTGCAGCCCGCCAGTAAGGCGGCAAGAGCTGGGCTGGCACTTCAGCTGATCGAAGTCAGCATCCAGCGGTAGGCCTAAACTAAGCCAACTTTTAGCTGAGCGTGCCCTGCCGCCCGCCGTTTTATTCCGCCACGCAGCTCTTGCTCAAAGCTACCTGGAACCTGCTCCAACCCTCACTGGGTATCAAGGCAGCGGCTTTGAAGTCTTCACCGCGCTTTGAACGGGCATCTGGTTCGTCTAACCAGCGATAAACACCCGGAACGCCCAGCCGGGCACCAAACCAAGGATGACTAACAATATTGTTGCAACCACAAT